>CALINF010000275.1 GCA_938045215.1 uncultured Halieaceae bacterium
ACTGGTGCAGCGCCGACCGTACCGGGAATCAGTGCCAGGTTCTCCAACCCGAAAAGTCCATTGGCGACAGTTTCCTGTACCAGCGTATGCCAGTTACGACCTGCACATACCCGCAGTTGCTGTTGCTCAGCAGAGTCAGACAGTACCTCAATCGTGGCATCGGCTTGCATAATCACACAGCATTCAATCCGACCCACCGGAACCAGATTACTACCCTCTCCCCACGGGAGCACCGGCAGAGAGTGCGCCGCCGCCCAATCAAGGGCGAGGCGCAGCTCCTCTACGCAGGAAACGTGCACCAAGGCCGCAGCCGTTGCCTCAAGACCCAGTGTGTTAAAAGGCTTTAGCGAAACATTTCTAGCGATGTTCACGCGCTACCACCTCTAGCAAGCCGTCGCTCGCGGCCTCTACCAGGTCTAATACCTCGTCAAAGCCGTGCTCACCGCCGTAATAGGGATCGGGCACTGCACGCCCTGACAGGCCGGGAGCGAAATCCAATAACAAAGCCAGTTGTCCACGATAGTCAGCAGGCGCTAACCCCTGTAAGTCTTCAAGGTTGGATTCATCCATTGCAAGGATAATGTCAAACTGATCGAAGTCGCGTGCCGTCACCTGCCGGGCGCGCAGCTTGCTCAGATCGTAGCCGCGCAAAGCAGCCGCAGCTGACGCCCGCGCATCGGGTGGTTTACCCGCGTGCCAGTCACCCGTGCCGCAGGAGTCAATCGACACGAGATGGCCAAACCCTGCCAAGTTAATCTTATGTTGAAAAACGCCGTGTGCCGTTGGTGATCTGCAGATGTTGCCAAGGCAGACAAACAGTATTCCAACGGACGCCGAGCCTTGCTCAGGCATTACCCAATAGCTCCCGAACTGCTTGTAGATCTTCGGGGGTGTCCACACCCGCCGGTACATCTGCACACGCCTCGTCTACATGAATCGCTACGCCATTATGTAGCGCGCGTAGTTGCTCAAGTTGCTCCGCCTCTTCCAATGCCGCCGGCGGCCACTGCACGAACTGCCGCAGAAAAGCAGCCCGATACGCGTAGATGCCAATATGCCTGAGCGCCAAGCGCGCAATTGGAGCTACATTGCCGCGACCTGCGCTCTCTCTTGGCCAGGGAATTGGCGCACGACTGAAATACAGGGCCATCGAATCATGTCCTGTTACCACTTTTACCGCATTGGGATTCACAAATTCCGACTCGCTATTGATAGGCTCAGCGAGCGTGGCGATCATCGCGCCGTGCTCGCTGATCAGGTTGGCCGCCACCTGATTGATAACCGCAGCAGGAATGAGTGGTTCGTCACCTTGCACATTAACCACAATTGCCTGGCTGTCGAGACCAAGCTGCTCTATCACCTCGTGCAGACGGTCAGTGCCAGATACATGGTCTGGCGAGGTCATGAGGGCACTGGCACCAAACTCTTTAGCGGCAGCCATGATTCGCTCATCATCGGTGGCAATATACACTTGCTGGGCATCGGACTGGCATGCCCGCTCCCACACATGCTGGATCATCGGCTTGCCCGCTATCTCCAGCAGCGGCTTACCAGGCAGGCGACTGGAACCGAAACGGGCAGGTATAACAACAGAAAACGACATGCAAAGCTCCGGAATATTCAGTGTTTAAGCAGGCGAACCAGTCGACCCACCAGCACATCTGGAACCTGGGCCTGCATGCGAACCGCATAGGCCCGGTCGCCGGCCAGTCCAGCACATTTTACCGCGTCCTTCTCGGTCATGAGAATCGGCAAATCACGCATAGTTTGAAAATCGGCACTCGTAAAAGAGTGATGATCGACAAAAGGACGCCTCTCAAGCACAAAACCCAGGGATACCAGCTGGTCAAAAAACTGTTCGGGTTGCCCGATACCTGCAACAGCATAGACATGTTGACCCAATGCTTTGGGCGACAGTGTGTGCACTGAACCATCGGCAAGCGCCCAGCAATCAGTAAGCACGTAGCGCACGAAGGTGTCGTGCTGCTCGTCCGTGGTAAGTTCAGCCTCACCACGCAGCAAAACCTGATCCACGCTATTCAACCTGGAAACAGGCTCACGCAAGGGTCCCGCAGGCAGGCAGAAACCATTACCAGTGCGGCGCTGCGCATCCAACAGCGCAATCTCAAAGTCTCGCGCGACAGCATAATGCTGCAAGCCATCATCTGACAGAATCACGTCTATATGCTTGTCGTGCGCCAACAGCGCTTGTATCGCGCTCGAACGATCAGGATCTACCACGCATGTACAACCCGTACGCCGCTGCACCAGCAACGCCTCGTCACCACAGTCTGCGGGACTACTGTGATCACTGACTCGATGAGGAAATACCCCGCTGCGCGCACTGTAACCACGACTAACGACGCCCACACGAAAACCTTTTGCCTGGAGGGCGTTGCACAACGCGATAATAACCGGCGTCTTGCCGGTGCCACCTACTGTAATATTGCCAACAACCACAACAGGCACAGGGGCTCGGTAGACAGCTAGCAAGCCCCTCCGGTACGCCAATCGACGCATTGTCGCAACGCAACGAAACACACACTCCAGCGGACGCAACAGCCACAGCCACCATGCGCCCCGGTACCACGCCTCGACCAGGGCGCTATGCACAACTGTCGTCAATCGACAAACTCCTGATGATACAGCTGTGCATACAAGCCGCCCTGCGCCAGCAACGCCTCATGCGAGCCCAGGGCCACAATGCGCCCTCTATCCATAACCACAATTTTGTCAGCGCGCTCCACAGTAGACAGTCGATGAGCAATCACCAGAGTCGTTCGCCCCTGCATGATGTGCTCCAATGCTTGTTGAATACGATGCTCTGACTCCGTATCCAGTGCGGAGGTGGCCTCGTCGAGGATGAGGATTGGCGCGTCTTTTAGAATTGCGCGCGCAATAGCGATACGCTGGCGCTGACCACCGCTCAACCCGCTGCCATCGTCACCCAGCATTGTATCCAGGCCCTCCGGCAATGCCTGGATAAATTGCGTTGCGAATGCGGACTCAAGTGCAGATGTCACGGACTCAGCGGACGCTGCCGACAGGCGACCATACGCCACATTGTTATAAATGGTGTCGTGAAATAGCACCACATCCTGTGACACCAGCGCGATCTGCTCACGCAGGCAGTTAAGCTCATAGTCTTCCAAGGCTTCGTCATCGAGCAAAATCGCCCCTGGAGGGCTGGCATGCAATCTTGCCAGCAGCTGTGCCAGGGTACTCTTGCCGCTACCGGAGCGTCCGACCAGGGCCACCGTTTCGCCCGGCTCGATAACAAGAGAAATGTTCTGCAGCACAGGCTCGTCGCCACCGGGGTAAGTGAACTGCAGATCGCGAAACTCCAGCCGTCCGGCAACCCGTTCAACGCGCAGATGGCCATTGTTCACCTCCTCCGCCTCGTCCAACTGCGTAAACACATCTTCCGCTGCCGCCAGCCCTCTCTGCACAATCGCCTGCACGCCGCTCAGTGAGCGAATAGGCTTGCCAAGTTGAGCAGCGGCAGTGAGAAAAGCCACCAAAGAGCCCGCGCTGAATCCTGAAAGAATATTCGGGTTCAGCGCAAACCAGACCAGGCTGGCCAGTGAGACCGCCAACAGCGTCTGGATCACGGGCGTGCTGAATGCCTCGGCGAATGCCAATTTAAGGCTCTGCACTCGATTGTACTCACTGGCTTGCTCGAAACGTTCTCGCTGCTGCGCTTGACCGCCATACACCCGCACTTCCCGATAGGCACCAATACTCTCGCCCGATACTTGCGTGACGTCACCCATCGAAGACTGGATGCGCCGGCTGTAACGCCTAAAATGTTTACCCACTACTGACACAACCAAAGCAATCAGGGGCGCAACCGCAATAAACACCAGACACAAACGCCAGTTGAGATACAGCATATAAGACAGCAGTGCTATAACTGTTAAACCCTCGCGCAATATGATCTTGAGCGCTCTGCTAACCGCCCCGCTCACCTGTTCAACGTTGTAGGTTATCTTGGAAATGAGTACGCCCTGACTGTGGCGTTCATAGTAGCGGCTGGGTAACACCAGCATCTTGTTGAACAGCTGACAACGCATCTGGTGAATCAGTGTGCGCGCGACATAATTGATAAAGTAGGTTCCGACAAAAAAACCGACCGCCCGTGTCGAGGCCAGCAACACTATCGCTATTGGCACGGCCAATCTCGCAAACTCCAGTCGTGTCATATCGGTTGAATCGAGCACGCTATAGGCAACACCCGCTACCAGACCCTGCTCTACTGAGTCTGAGTCATTCAACGCGTCCAGCAGGAAGCGC
>CALINF010000276.1 GCA_938045215.1 uncultured Halieaceae bacterium
CTGGGTTTACAGGACGTGGCCGTGCTGGCGCAAGAAATTCTGGCGGCGGCGGAGACAGGCGCTAATCCCGGCTCGATTGAGGTACTGCGGCGCTATCAGCGCCAGCGTAAGGGCGAAAATCTGGCCATGATGGCGGCGATGGACGGGTTTAAGCGCCTGTTCGAGCAGGATGCGCTACCGCTGCGCTGGCTGCGCAATGCGGGCATGCGCAGTGTAGGCCGCATTGCGCCAGTCAAGCAGCTAATCATGCGACAGGCGATGGGACTGTAGTTTCAGGTATTGGGGCGCTCTTTGATGCCCCGGGGTATATAGCCGCGACGCCCGATTGATGATGAATGCGCTTCGCGATTGTGTTTCCTATTCCTGCGGTTAGAATATCGGGCTTCCCCGGCGAGAGAATGCCGGGTCTGCGAACCCAGTACGAGGATGTCTCATGAGCCAGACCCCCAGCGAACTAAAGTATGCCAGCAGCCATGAATGGGCGCGTCTGGAAGAGGATGGCACCGTGACTATCGGTATTTCCGACCACGCGCAGGAAGCGCTGGGCGATGTGGTTTTTGTTGAATTGCCGGAGGTGGGTGACACATTGGCGGCAGGTGACGAGGCTGGCGTGGTAGAGTCGGTAAAGGCCGCATCAGACCTGTATGCGCCCATTGGCGGTGAGGTGCTGGAGATAAATGGGGTGTTGGAAGATGAGCCTGAAACAGTGAACTCCGACCCTTACAACGACGGCTGGTTTTTCAAGCTACAACCCTCCGACTTAGCAGAGCTGGATAAACTGCTTGCTGCAGACGACTACGCTGCGCACTGCGAGGAAGAGGACTGATCGCGGCAGGTTATTGTCCGTGTTGACCGCAGTAGTGGTCGCAGCAAATTCCCCATGAATCTTAACGATTTGTTTTTGCGCAAAGGCGCGGACAGGCGGCTGCGCGCGGGTCATTTGTGGGTCTATTCCAATGAAGTGGATACGGCTCGCACCCCGCTTGCGGGCGCAGAGCCAGGCGCAGAGGTGCGTGTTCGCGCCAGTAACGGCGATCTGCTGGGGAGTGCTTATCTGGATCCGCGCGAACTGATTTGTGCGCGCATCTATGCCCCGAGTAAAGAGCAACCGCTTGATTCTGCCTTGTGCATTGCACGTATCCAGTCGGCTCTCACTCTGCGTGAGCAGGCCTTCACCGATGAATGCTATCGGATGATCTATGGCGACAGCGATCTGCTACCGGGTGTGGTTGTGGATCGCTACGGTCCCTATCTGGTGTTGCAGTTAAACAACGCCGGCATTGAGTCCTTTGAGGCCCCACTTGTGCAAGCGCTGTCCAGCGTACTGGCACCGCGGGGTATTTTACTGCGCGCTGACAGCCGCAATCGCCGTGAGCAAGGACTTCAAGACCGGCTGGAAGTCGTTTTTGGCGAGGTGCCTGACGAGGTGCCATTGATCGAGAACGGGGTTCGCTTTCTGGCGCCCGTGCGCGGGGGGCAGAAAACCGGCTGGTTTTACGACCATCGTATGTCGCGTGCGCGTCTTGCCGCGTACGTGGAAGGCAAAAGCGTTCTCGATGTATTCAGTTACATTGGTGGTTGGGGCGTGCAGGCAGCGGCATTTGGTGCCAGTGCGGTGTGTTGTGTCGATAGTTCAGCTCAGGCATTGGCCGGGGTGACCCGCAATGCCGAACTTAATTCGCTGGCAGATCGGGTGACGACGCTGCAGGGCAACGCGGCAGATGTTATGCAGGAATTGGCGCAGGAGAAGCGACGGTTCGATGTGGTCATTCTAGACCCACCGGCGTACATCCAGCGGCGTAAAGATCTCAAGAAAGGTGCTGCGGCCTATCGCAAGATTAATGAACTGGGCCTGCGACTGTTGGAGCCCGGTGGGCTGTTAGTCTCTGGTTCTTGCTCCATGCATCTTAGCCGGGCAGATCTGAACACGGCATTGCAAGGTGCCGCCCAGCGCGCCGGGACACAATTGCGAATTATCGAGCAGGGTGCCCAGGGTCCCGATCATCCGGTTCATCCAGCGATTCCAGAAACCGAGTACCTCAAGGCGGTGTTTTCTCGCACTATTGGTCTCTGAGAGAAATGACAGGCCAGCCACGCTGTTCTGCCTGCGCTCGCAAAATCGGGTCCGGGTCTACTGCAACAGGGTTGTCTACTTTTTGCAGCAGCGGCAGGTCGTTGTGGGAATCGCTGTAGAACCAGGCGCCGTCGAGTGATAGTCCGTTCTCCGCCAGCCAGCTATTTACTCTGGTGACTTTGCCTTCGTGGTAAGAGGGCACCCCTTGAGGTTCACCGGTGTATACACCGTCAATTTTCTCTCCCTCACAGGCCAGCAGGTGTTCTATGCCCAGACGTGAGGCAATGGGGCGAGTGATAAACGCGTTGGTGGCGGTGACAATCAGCAGAACATGCCCGCGCGCACGGTGCTCTGCGATCAGAGCCTCTGCGCGCGGCAGCAAAAGAGGTTCAATTTTATCGGCCATAAACTGTGCGTGCCAGGCATTGAGTTGGGTTGGTGAGTGGCCCTTGAGTGGACCCAGGGCAAAGCGCAGGTAGGCATCAATGTCCAGATTGCCTGCCTGATAATCGCTATAAAAGCCCTCATTGCGTCGAGCGAAATCACCCTCATCCACAATGCCCTGCTCGCACACAAATTGACCCCACAGGTGGTCGCTATCACCGGCTATCAGTGTGTTGTCCAGGTCGAAAATAGCGAGAGTCATCGGCAGGGCCTCCACTTGAGGCGGCCAGCATAACGGGTGGTCAGCGACGAGACAATTTCTCTGAGTCCCTAAAGTGTGGAACAATAGCCGGTTCGTGACAGATATGGCGTAGCACTGTGATCGACTCAGACGGCTTCAGGTCGAATGTGGGAATAATCGTGGCCAACGACCAGGGGCAGCTG
>CALINF010000277.1 GCA_938045215.1 uncultured Halieaceae bacterium
GTGTTTACCATCAGCCGTTCTTCTATTACCCCGTTCTTGCAGTTTTCGCAGCGGCGCGATCTGAGGGAGGCAATCTATCGCGCCTATACTCGCTGCGGCGCGAATGACAATGCTTTCAACAATGAGGTGGTATTGCGTGAAATCGCTACCGCACGTGCTGAGCGCGCGAGGCTACTTGGGTATCCCAGCCATGCCGCTTTTATGCTGGATGATCGTATGGCCGGGTCACCCGAGGCCGTGAGGGGGCTGCTGGATAGCGTATGGGCGCCGGCGCACGCGCGGGTGCGCGAGGAAGCAGCCGATATACAAGCGATAATTGATGCAGAGGGTGGCGGTTTTACGCTCGCGCCATGGGACTGGGATTACTACGCCGAGAAAGTCCGTGAGGAACGCTTTGGTCTGGACGAAGAGGTATTTAAACCCTATTTCCTGTTGGAGAACGTGATCGCGGGTGCATTTGACGTTGCGCAGAAACTATACGGCCTGTCTTTTCACGAGATTGCAGATGCTCCGCAGTACAACGTCGATACCACCGCCTATGAAGTGCGCAACGACGATGGGTCGCTGGTGGGTGTGTTTATCACCGACTTTTATATGCGCCCCAGTAAACGCAGCGGTGCGTGGATGAGTGAGTTTCGAGCGCAATCGTCCCTCGACGGTGAGGTGCGCCCGATTGTGGTGAACTGCTGCAACTTCCCCAAATCTGATCCCTGCCTGCTGGGCATGGATGAGGTGCGTACCCTGTTTCATGAATTTGGTCACGGTTTGCATGGTCTGCTTTCAAAAGTCCGTTTTCAAAGCCTGTCTGGCACCAACGTCAAGCAGGATTTTGTCGAGCTGCCTTCACAGATTATGGAACACTGGTCGTTACAGCCCCAAGTCATGAAGTCCTATGCCACGCACGTGGAGACCGGTGAGCCGATTCCGGATGAATTGATAGAAAAAATTCGTGCCGCTGAAACGTTCAATCAGGGCTTTGCCACTACCGAGTATCTTGCGGCCTCCTATCTTGATCTGGCGTGGCATCAGCTTGACCCTGCGCAATCATTGGACGTGCAGGCATTCGAAAAAACGGCTTTGGCCGAGATTGACCTCATCGACGTGGTGGATCCCCGTTACAAGTCGACCTATTTCCAGCATATCTTTTCCAGTGATTCATATTCTGCTGGCTACTACTCCTACATCTGGGCTGAAGTGCTGGACGCGGATGGTTTCGAGGCGTTTCTGGAAAACGGGCTGTTCGACCCGGCAACGGCGCGGGCATTTCGTGAGAACGTGCTGGAACGGGGTGGTAGTGAGGACCCGATGGTGTTGTACCGCAACTTCCGCGGTCGTGACCCACAGGTTGGACCCCTGCTGCGAAATAGAGGGCTCGCAGCGGCAGATGCAGTGTCTGCGGCGTAAATCGGTAGCGTAGGCCTACATCGCTTCGTCCGAACGGATTACCGCACTGGCGCAAGGGAGTTGCGTCGACAGGGCAACCGTGTGAAAGTGCGCGTTCTACAAGGTAGGGCACAATAATAATGAAAGCAGCTTTACGTTTCGCAGCACTGTTAGCGGCGATTTCTCTAGCTATAGGCTTAACTTCGGGGTGTAGCGAAGGCCCCTGGAACGACCCCAATCCATCCTCGCCACCGAATAAAATAACCTATCAATCGGTGATGACGCCTGCGCCGCCCAAACATCTCGATACGGCACTGTCATACGCAACCGATGAAGCGCTGTTTTTGATGCAGATCTACGAGCCACCGCTTGGGTATCATTTCCTGAAGCGCCCGTATGAACTCATTCCACAAAGTGTAGAGCAACTGCCCGAGGTGACTTACCTCGACAAGGACGGTGCCCCTGTTGATCTGGAGTCGGGTGAGGTGGCCTACACCCGCTACCAGATGACGGTGAGACCAGAAGCTCACTATCAGCCACATCCGGCATTTGCCGTGGATGCCAGTGGGGAGCCGCTTTACCTGTTTAGTACCGCTCAGGAGGGCGCGCGCTTTCATCAGGTACCAGATTTCCCTGAATTGGGTTCGCGACCCGTGCAGGCAGGCGATTTCGTTTACGCCATAAAGCGACTCGCCGATCCCGTATTGGGTTCCCCGATGCTGGGTCTTATGGGGCAATATATTGTAGGAATGAAAGAGTTCTCTGATCGAATCGACGAAGAGCCTCGCGAGCGTTGGCTTGATCTGCGCCAGTACGAAATGACTGGCCTTGAGATTATTGATGACCAGACATTCAGCATTACAATAAACGGCCGCTATCCACAATTTATCTATTGGCTGGCTATGCACTTTTTCTCACCGATTGCCCCCGAGGTTGATCGTTTCTATAAGAATCCGGGCTTTGTAGATCGCAACCTTACGTTGGACTGGTGGCCTGTGGGCGCCGGTCCTTTCATGATGGTCAAGAATAATCCTAACACCGAGATCGTGCTGGAAAAGAACCCCAACTATCGGCCGGATTTTTATCCTACCGAGGGTGAGCAGGGTGATGCCGAGGCGGGCTTTCTGGACGACGCTGGCAAGCGACTTCCGTTTATTGACCGGGCAGTATTCAGACTCGAAAAAACGGTTTTGCCCCTGTGGACAAAGTTTCTGCAGGGCTATTACGACCGCTCCGGTGAAGTGCGCGGCAATACCAATCGTGTGTTTGACCAGGCATTTGTGGTGGGCCCTGACGGGCTTGAACTGACCGAAGAACTTCGGGGTCACGACATCACGGTATCGCAGGATGTAAAGCCGGGTATGTATTACTACGGCTTTAATATGCGAGACCCGGTGATCGGCGGCTATACAGATGAGAGACGTAAGCTGCGCAGGGCGCTGCAGATAGCATTTGATCTCGAGGAATATATTAATATTTTCTACAAGGGTAACGGCATTGCTGGAATGAGCCCGATTCCACCAGGCATTCCTGGCTTTATGGACGGTGAAGCTGGTATCAATCCCTATGTGTACGACTGGGTAGACGGGAAAGCACAGCGCAAGCCGATAGAGCACGCCAAGCAATTGATGATTGAGGCCGGTTACCCGAACGGTCGCAATGCAGTGACCGGCGAACCGCTCAAGATTTTCATCGATGTGCAGTCTCAGGCGATGAACAACACCACGATGAACTGGATTACACGCACTTTTTCTCAAATTGGCGTGCAGGTGGAATATCGACCGGCCGACTGGAACAGAACACGTGAGAAGTTGCTCACCGGCAATACGCAGATCTTTTCTCATGGCTGGATAGCAGACTATCCCGATCCGGAGAACTTCCTGTTTCTCCTGAGCAGTTCAGAGAGCCCGCTGATCTGTGAATGTGATGGTGCCAACAATGCCAACTATGACTCGCGCGAATACGACGATCTGTTTGAACAAATGCGCCTTGAACCCTCGGGCCCCGCACGTGACAAGATCATCTCGCGCATGATTGACCTGTATCAGAAAGACGCCATCTGGCTATATACGTTCTTTCCCAAGGACAACTACCTGAACAATGCCTGGGTCTCTAATACCAAGCGTCACGGTATTACGCCGGGCAATCTCAAGTACTTACGCATAGACCCTGAGCACCGCGCCGAGCGGCAGGCGCAGTGGAATCAGCCTGTGACCTGGCCATTGTATGCAGGTGCGATTTTGCTGCTGCTCTTGCTGTTGCCGGGAGTGATTGCCTATCGGCGTCGCCTCAAGGCTACAGCAACCCACTGAGGATTTAGAATGTTCGCTTACATTGTAAGACGATTGCTCTACGCGATTCCGATTCTGATCGGTGTCAATCTTCTCACTTTCACCCTGTTTTTTGTGGTGAATACGCCCGATGATATGGCGGTGTCTCAGTTGGGTGAAAAGTATGTAACGCCCGAGGCGATCGAAAATTGGAAGAAAAAGAATGGCTACGATAAACCACTATTTGTTAATGCTGATGCGTCAGGGACAAGTCAGCTAACCGATACCATTTTCTTCAATAAATCCGTCAGGCTGTTTGCGTTTGACTTTGGCCGCTCTGAAAGTGGTCGTGACATCACCACGGATGTGTCCACGCGCATGTGGCCGAGTCTGGCGGTAGCGCTGCCCACCTTTATCGTTGGCATCGGTGTCAATATCACGATTGCCCTGATGGTTGTTATGTTTCATGCCACACGCCTGGACCGGGGCGCGGTGTTTCTATTTGTTGCGCTGATGTCGATCTCATACCTGTTTTACATTATCGGTGGGCAGTATTTGGTGGCTAAATCATGGCGTTTGGTGCCTGTGTCGGGGTTCGTACCGGAAGGGCAGGTATGGCGATTTCTTGTTCTGCCGGTCATGGTGGGCGTGATCGCCGGCATCGGAGCAGGTGCTCGCTGGTATCGGACCCTGTTTCTGGAAGAAGCCAATCAGGACTATGTACGCACTGCGCGTGCAAAGGGCTGCAGTGAGCTGACTATCCTGTTCAAGCACATTCTGCCCAACGCCATGATCCCTATACTCACTGGCGTGGTGGTGCTGATACCTACTCTGTTTATGGGCAGCCTCCTGATCGAATCCTTTTTCGGTATCCCCGGGCTGGGTAGCTACATGCTGGACGCGATCAATTCACAGGATTTTGCGATCGTTCGCAGCATGGTGTTCATAGGCTCTATTTTGTACATCCTGGGCCTGATTCTCACGGATATTTCTTACACTCTGGCGGACCCTCGGGTCCGGCTTTCCTGAGGCGGCGCGTAGCATGAAGGTTGTTGTATTGTGGTCAGACGCGCTGATATTTTTGTTGGCAATATCGCTGGTGGTGTTCTTTTTCCAGTTGCGCAAGGATCCGCAGATTCGCGCACGCTGGCAGCAGGTTTTTTCTTCCCGCCTGGGCATGATGACGTTCACGGTAATCATTGCCTATGTGAGTGTTGCCCTGCTTGATTCAATGCATTTTCGTGTGGCCCTGGAGAACCCTGACGGCCTGGAAACGCAGGAAGTGTTTTACGACAACAACGTAACCAGTGTGCTGGATGTACTCAGCGGCGGCATGGGCGAGCGCTTTGAACGCACTTACTCAGCGCCATTTGCGCTCAAGTCATTTGAAAAGCAAACCCTGCAGGATGAGATGGGGCGCACTGTTCGCGACTTCCCACAGTTAAAGCATGCAGGTGTTCATCTGGAGTCACCCCAGGACAAATGGGCGGATGTAGGTCAGCGCAGTCTCTATGCGCTGCTGATGGGCGCTGCCTTGTCGCTGTTGATCATCCTGCCGCAGTGGCTCCTGCTGCGCAACAGTCCGTTGCCGTGGTACGCCTCCTGGGCGGTACAGGGCATTCTGATCTCTGCAGCAGTATGGATGGTGAGTATCAGCCGCTACTACCATGTGCTGGGTACAGATCTCGGTGGAGCCGATGTGCTCTATCAGACCATGAAGGGTATCCGCACCGGCGTGCTGTTGGGCACACTGTCTACACTGATCATGCTACCCATCGCGGTCACGCTGGGTATTGCTGCGGGCTACTTCAAAGGTTGGGTCGACGATGTGGTGCAGTATCTCTACATCACCCTCAGCTCCATACCCGGCATCTTGCTGATCGCCGCTTCCGTACTGTTGTTTCAGGTGTATATCGATATCAACCCTGATTTCTTCTCTATTGGTATGGAGAAAGCAGACGCCAAGTTTATTGCATTGTGCTTCATTCTGGGTGTCACCAGCTGGAGCACGCTGTGCCGATTGATACGCGCCGAAACACTCAAAATCAGTCAGCTTGGCTACGTGCAGGCTGCGCATGCGTTTGGTGTGAGCCATGTGCGCATTCTGTGGCGACATATTCTGCCGAACGTGGTGCATATCATACTGATCACTTTTGTATTGGATTTCAGTGCGCTGGTACTGGCTGAAGCCGTACTGTCGTACATTGGTGTGGGTATCGATCCGTCGATGGGCAGTTGGGGCAATATGATTAACGGCGCTCGTACTGAGCTATCACGGGAGCCGGTAATCTGGTGGACGCTCGCCGGTGCGTTTTTGTTTATGTTTGTACTGGTACTGGCTGCCAACTTGTTCTCCGATCTCGTGCGTGACGCATTTGATCCGCGCACCAGCCTGCGGAGGTCAGAGGCATGACAGCAGCGAGAAGCAACTCTCTGAAAAAAGGTGACGTCTGCCTTAGCATTCAGGATCTATCGGTAACGCTGGCGGAAGACGGCAGCTCAATTCTTGAGAACGTGAATATCGATCTGCATGCCGGCGAAGTGTTTGCGTTGGTAGGTGAATCGGGTAGCGGTAAATCAGTGACATCCATGGCTGCCATGCGACTGCTGCCCGATGCACTGAAGATTACCTCCGGAAAAGTGGATATTGCCGGTCAGGACCTGTTCTCCCTGCCTGAGTCCAGAATGCTGGAAGTCAGGGGTCGTCGCGTGGCCATGATATTCCAGAACGCGATGACCGCGCTCAATCCAGTACAGACCGTTGGCAACCAGGTTGCCGAAACGCTGCGCCTGCATACACAGCTTCGTGGTCAGGCGCTTCGCCAGCGTGTAGAGGGGGCCTTTGCCGAGGTGGGTATTCCGAACCCATCACAGCGGTTTGATTTTTATCCCCATCAGCTCTCCGGAGGACAGCAACAGCGCGTGATGATTGCGATGGCACTGGCGTGTGAGCCTGAAGTGTTGATCGCCGATGAACCCACCACGGCACTGGATGTCACGATTCAGGAACAGGTGTTGGAACTGATTCGCGAGCTCACTCATTCACGGCAACTTGCGGTACTCCTGATCACACACGATATGGGTGTCGTTAACAATGTGGCTGACAGGGTGGGGGTGATGTATCGCGGCAAGATTATCGAGAAGGCCGAGGTGGAGGCGTTTTTCCACAATCCGCAGCACGAATACAGTAAGCGCCTGATCGATGCGTTGCCAGATTTGCGCCATTTCAGGGATGCCAGCAGCACGGTACCGCTGCTAGAAGTTGGCGATATGGCGATTCACTTCCCTATACGCAAAGGGTTGTTGCAAAGAGCCGTAGACTACACCCGCGCGGTGGATGGTGTGTCGCTGGAGATAGGGCGCGGTGAAACCTATGCGTTGGTAGGTGAGTCTGGCAGTGGTAAGTCGACACTGGGGCGCGGCATCCTGAATCTGGAAGAAGTCACGTCTGGCGTGGTGCGGTTTCGCGGGGAGACGATTCAGAATATCGGCCGCTCTGCCATGTTGCCGTATCGCAAGCAGATTCAGGTGATCTTTCAGAATCCGTTTTCATCGATGAACCCGCGTCTCACAGTCGGCGAGATTATTGCAGAAGGTATGATCAGCCTGAAGATGGGGCTGTCACCGCAGGAGCAGAACGAGCGGATTGACGCATTGCTGGAGCGAGTGCAGATGACACCGGAATGTCGGGTTCGGTATCCGCACGAATTTTCCGGTGGGCAGTTGCAACGCATCGCCATTGCCCGTGCTTTGGCGGTTGATCCAGAACTGATCGTTTGCGATGAGCCCACCAGCGCACTGGATGTTTCAATTCGCGCCGAGGTGTTGGAGCTGTTGGCAGAGCTGCAGCGGGAATTCGGTTTGTCCTACCTGTTTATCACCCACGACCTGTCGATCATTCCGGGCATCGCTCATCGTGTGGGTGTGATGCAAAATGGCAAGATCGTAGAGCAGGGCAGTGCCAATCAAATTCTGACCAACCCGCAGCATCCCTACACCCAGGCGTTGCTGGCATCTGTGCCCAGGCTGGATGATTAGATAAGGGGTCAGAGCCCTTTTGGCAGAGAATGTCTGCTGC
>CALINF010000278.1 GCA_938045215.1 uncultured Halieaceae bacterium
AATCCCACAGTGTCAGGTGGCGTGCGTTCACCTTAAGTGGGAAGTGTAACAGATAGCTGGTCTATAGCCTCGCGCGCGAGTTGTCCTCAACCATAGTTTTAGGCGTGATCAGCGAATCGATGCCAACACTTCATCGCCCCAACCAATCAACGTGTCATCCTTGAAAACGAGTGGGGTGGTTTCATCGGGCGTGGTCTCGCCGTCGGACTGGCGGTGCTGCGTGCGGAAACGCAGTACTCGGTACTCGACATTGTCCTTGGTAAAGGCTTCTGAGTAATTGGGTGTACCCAGGCGCTCCACAACTTCGCTGCGTTGCATCCCGATATCCAGATTTGCAATCGCCGCGCGATTGTCCCGTTGCTCATCCTTCCAGTCTTTGCTGCTGTCCCAACCGTGTTCACCGTTCACGACTATACAGCCTGACAGGCTGCCAGCGATGAGCGCGGCAGTAATGATTCTAGCGGCAGTGTGCATTAGAGTATTCCTTACAATCTGTTTCGAAAATATTGATCCCAGCGGTGCAACGAGGGAGCACGAGGGCGTATGGTGTTATAGTGCACCATAACACATGGTGGTGCAACACCCGTGGAGGAAATTTTCAGCTGTCGCCATGTACCCCTTCATTCTGACAAACGGAAGTTAGATTCCTTTGTTGTCATTAGCAGAGCGGCTTCGTCCCACTGAGATTGAGTCAGCGGGCGTCAGTAGTGTTCATTGCCTGGTGCGCACTGACTAGGCGAGTACGCTCTCATCGCCATAAGACGTTTGCGTGCCTTTGCCAGTGACGCTGTGAGATGCGTACACAATGGCGCGCTGTATGGATGTGGCGATTTCGCCGCTGCTGACATAGCTCTGGGCGAAGCAACCGATAAATGCATCGCCTGCGCCCGTGGTGTCTACTGCCTCTACCTTTGGGGCGGGGTAGTAGGTTTTCTCGTTGCCGTGCATATGCAAAGCACCGCGCTCGCCGAGCGTCACAATAAGATTTTTCAGTCCCTTGTCCATCAAGGTTTGGGCCGCCAGTTCAATCTCATCTAAAGAGTCAACCGGTAAACCCGTGAGAATCTCCAGTTCGGTTTCATTGGGCACGAAAAAGTCACATTTGCATGCATAAACCAGATCGAGTTGTGAGTTGGCAGGTGCGGGATTGAGCACCACCGGAATACCGTGTGAGTTGCCAAAGTCGATAGCGTGGTAGATAGTTTCCAGCGGTATTTCCAGCTGCAGCACAATCAGCTTGCACCACGCCAGGTCATCGGCCGCCGCATCAATGTCGCTAGGCAGCAGGTGCTTGTTAGCGCCTGGAATGATCAAAATGCGGTTGCGTGATTGCTTGTCTACCATAATGGGTGCAACGCCGCTGGAGACTCCTGGTACCTTGCTCACGTGACGAGTGTCTACACCATAAGACGCCAGGTTTGCGATAGTATTGTCTGCGAACATGTCATCACCCACCCGGCTCATCATGAGCACCTTCGCCCCTAACAGGGCCGCGGCGACTGCCTGGTTTGCGCCTTTGCCGCCGCACCCCATGGCAAAGTCTTCGGCCTCCAGGGTCTCCCCAACTTTGGGCATCTCATCAATGTAGGCGATGAGATCCACCATGTTGGATCCAATTACAGCAATATCCATGTCGCGATACTCCGTTGCGAGTTTATACTGAAGCACAGTATAGATGACCGCGTCAGAGACGGCATGCGTGGCAGTACTTGTAGTTAGCGATCAAACTTTCTAACCCATACCTACGTCGAGACCAGCGATGACAGACACAAATCAGGACATACCGCTAAACCTTGCAATTGATCATACGCTGCTAAAACCTGAGGCCACACAGGCGCAGGTGATTGCATTGTGTGAAGAGGCTGTAGCGCATGAGTTTAAGGCAGTATGCGTAAACTCTGGTTACGTAGCAGTGGCTACAAGCGCTGTTGAGGGTAGTGGGGTATTGGTGTGTTCGGTAGTGGGTTTTCCGCTTGGTGCGATGGCAGCGCAAGCCAAAGCATCTGAGGCAACGATTGCCATAGAGGAGGGTGCTCGTGAGATTGATACTGTAGTGCCTTTGGGGCGTGTGTTGTCGGGCGATTGGGCTGGAGTTCAGAGTGACTTGATGGCTGTTCGGGCTGCAACCTCTGGAGTGACACTGAAAGTTATCTTTGAAACCTGCCTACTTGAAAAAGAGCATATCGTGCGTTTGTGTGAAATGTGTACGGACGTTGGCGTGGATTTTGTAAAAACATCAACGGGTTTCAGTACCGGCGGTGCCACGTTGGCTGATGTGGCCTTGATGCGTCAGTCAATAGGAGCGGGCTTGCAGGTTAAGGCTTCGGGAGGCATTCGCGATCGTGAAACCGCGCTTGCCATGATGCTGGCAGGGGCGAGCCGGTTGGGTACAAGCTCTGGTGTTGCGATTGTGCAGGGATCGACTGGCGACTCGGACTATTAGGGCGTACCTGCCGCCAGTGGAGTTACGCTATCTCATCTGGCGTAGCGCGATTGCTGCCACAGCCGCGGTAAAGAACTCATAGCCCAGCGCTCCCCAGGTGTACGCCGTTACTGCGCCAGCTCCGGTTAATGTAGAGTACAGGCGGCCAAACGCCAGCAAGCCGATCACTAGTGCCACTAGCAATAGTGCGGAGCGCGTATGGCGTGCATGCACTGCGCCAATAGCACAGAACAGCCCCATACCGGTTTGTAGCCCGCCGTACATGGCGCCGATCTCGGCGTAGGCATTCCCGTTAGTCATCTCCAACCCTGCATAACCGGCGGCCACTTCGGGCGCAAACAGGCACACAACCCCGTAGATTGTGAACACAAGCGCGGATAACATCAGGATAAATTTGCCCAGCATTGTAGGTTCCTTGGCAGCAACAGGCCCATACGTGAGGCCCGAATATAACGGATTCTTGACAGTATCGCAGGCTACCAATAGAATGCTTCCCTCTTGAGCTCGGGTGCTGGCTGAAATGTGCCTATTAATCAAGAGGTTACGAAAGATATTGGGGCTATAGCTCAGCTGGGAGAGCGCAACACTGGCAGTGTTGAGGTCAGCGGTTCGATCCCGCTTAGCTCCACCATATAGAACAAGGGGTTACGTGAAAGCGTAACCCCTTTTTTATTACTGAAAATGGCAATCGCCGGTTGTCACTGCTGTCGCAGGAGAGCCCGCGTCGGCGTTGCAGAGCCTTCAGACTATGAGTCTGACAACTTCAGTCAGCCTAACTGCTTGGCTCTGTGTTTCAGGATTTTTTTCATGGTTGAAACGCTGGCAATACTTCCATCTTTGTGCAGCGCTTCTGCCAGCACGCCTTCACCGTCAGGCGCGTAGATGCTGAATAGCACCAGTGCACCATTCGGACCTCCACGTTCCATGTGTACATCGCCAGGCTCCTTGTGGGCGAAATCGCCCGCCAGTCGGGTGCGCGTACCCACCTCGGCGCCTGTGTCCAGATCAATATCTATTACCTGTAGTTCACCCTCCAATACTATTGAGCTTGTTTCAGCCGTATGCCGATGCAAGTGGCAATAACAATTTGGTTCCCACTTGACCAGTATCTCGAGGCGTCCGTCTTCTCTCGCGTCCAGAACAGCGTCTGCGTAATCTATGGGGTAACCGAACGCACCATCATCGGAGTATCGTTTCCACTCCAGTTCCTGATTATCGAATAGGTTCACAAATATTTTTCCGCTCTACAATGTGTCCATGCCAATAATATTGTAGCAAGGCTTAAGACGCCATAGATCTACAGCAATTTTGATGCGGTAACTCGCACTTTCTCGAACGGCTTTGTACAGCAAAGAAAGCCAGGGAAGGCGTGCAGATAATGGATAGGGCTTCCAAAAAAACCTGGCGCATAGACGATGAAAATTCCACGCGAGATTATTGCTTCGATGGAAGAACCTGAACCCACTGCGCTACACTTCGAGTTATGTGCAGTACAGGCAAATGAAGCTGGTGTCGCATTCTGTCTAGTTTCCAGAAGGCTGAAAACATGAGTCCTCTGCGCACAAAGTTATTTCAATAGAATGATCTTTAACTCTTCAATATCGTCGCGAGAGACGTCAAGCTCAGTTTCTATATAGCCGCTTAACGATCCCGATCGAGCTTCGGCTTTTTCTTTTGAGGCATCAATATAGCCTCCTTGTAAGACATAGAATGCTTCAATTGCGTCTGAATTTACCTTGAGCTCTTGCTCGGAAAAGCCGAGTGTATCGGCCTGTGCTTCAAGCTGTTTTATCCGAGGCCCTACCTCTTCCGCGCGCATATTATTGGACATTAGATAGTCCTGCTTGACGGTCTCCCAGGGTACACCGAGAGCCGACAAGACTAACGCCGACGCCGTTCCGGTGCGGTGAATACCGTGAGAGCAATGAAAGACGAGGGGATAGTTAGTTTCATCACCAAGAATTTCAAACAACTTACTGTATTGCTCGTCCGCAATACCGGCGACCAGCTCTTCGTGCACCAAAGGATTAAATTCGGGTGGAAACTCTCGGAAGTCCCCGGTTTTCCGCGCTTGAACGAGACGGTTGGCAGCATCCGGAATACCGTTCACATCTCCGGTTATGGGCAAGGATATTTCCTTTACTCCTTCAGGCAGGCGGTCCCGACCACGATACTCGATTTCTCCCGGTGTCAGAAAATTCACGACGGTCTTAATATTGAGTTTTTCGAGCATTGCCATGTCGGCATCGGTTAAACGCGGCAACTCCCCGGATCGATAAACTAGACCCTTCCGAACACGTCTACCCTCGGATGTTTCATGTCCACCAAGATCACGGAAATTGGGCTGGCCTTCCAGGCCAACGGATGGTTCCTGTTCTGCACCAAACACAGGAGCGGCTAATGCCACACAAATTGCAGCAACTTTTAGAGCAGAGGAGTTCAAGGCTTTCATGTTAGGTTTTCGCCAGCCATCTATTGGATTTTTTACGAATGTCCGCTTTATATCGGCAGCGGCCTGCGAAAACAGTATAGCCAAGACTTCCGCTGCTAGGCAAAAGCCGACGTCTGAGGGTTTCTATGCGCTAGGCGTACGAAACTCTACAACCGCCGCGTCAGCTCCACAGCCGCAAAGGCAATAAGCCCGCTAGCACCAAAACCACACACCACTGCAACAGGAAAAGGGCGGCCAGGCCATGCAGTCTTGCTAGCACTTGTACACGATAGTACGCGCGCACACGATGTAATGTTAGCACCAGCCCAAGCGGTAGCAGCAGGGTGACCAGTGCGAGCAGCACACTGGCAACAGTTATATCTCCCAACACCATAAATGATTGGCCCAGGAAAAAGGGCACCGGTACCAACAATAACAACAGGGCCAAAAAGGCGGGCGCCTCTACTCGCGACAAAAATTTGCTGCGGTAGCGCAGTAGTGAAAATAGGCCTATCACCAGTAGCCAGCCCAGGCCGATCAACCCAATCGCTACACTCAGCCAGTGAGCCACCAGATAACTGGTTGGTACTTTCTGATAGCTCTGGAAACCATCACTCAATCTGTAGGCGCCATCTTCGCCTCGCAGAAAAACGTGCGATGTGGTGCTGCGATCATTGGCTGAGTAGAGATAGCCACCGACGGACCGCAGCTGACGCGACGGCTGCTGTAAATAGGTCAAGCTTAGGTCTTGTACCTGGCCCGAAACCCGCAGTGCGCCGAACACTGTATCAAGGTATTCGAAGGTCTCGAAACGGTTCGGCCGCAGAACATACCAGCCACGCCAAGCATCGATACCTAGTGCGGGGCTTGCGGATTCGGGCTGGGGCGCCGCCGCGATACCGAGGGCCTCGATCAGCAGAGCGTCGATGCGGCCGTAGTCCGCCGTTTCACTGTCGGTATTTACGCTGTAGGCAAAGGCCTTACCCTCCCCGGGAAACACACACAGCATGGCCACGAAGCCGAGAACGTTACCGCCATGGCAAAAGCCCACCACGCCGTGTCGATCGCGCCGCCCCAGCCCCAGGGCATAGCCAGCGACCAGGCCACTGTTCGCCGCATCAGTGCCGGCTGGGCGACCCCGCGAACGCATTAGGCCGGATTCAATAAAGACTTGGCCATCAATCCGACCATCGCCCAACAGGAACTGTGAGAACCGGGACAGATCGCTGATGGTTGATGTGAATTGACCAGCCGGCCTGAGAAAGCTTGGCTCCGCAGCGTAACGTGAGCCATCATCGACGTGCCCCCAGGCCAGCAACGGCCAACGCTCGCCGGGTACCTGCGTGGTGTATTGGAAGGTGCTGTTGAGCATGCCGAGCGGTTGCAGTAAATGCTGGTCGAGGTAGGTTTCGTAGCGCTCGCCGGTGACTGTCTCAATCACCATGCCAAGCAAGGTATAACCCATATTGGAGTAGGAAAACTGTTGGCCGGGTTGGGAGCGTATGCGCAGCAGTTGCTGTGGGTCAGGGAACGCGGCCAGCAGCAGTCCATCTGGTCTTGCTCGCCGACTGAACATTTGCCACAGCCTGGCATCGTCCATCCCTGCGGTATGATCGAGAAGATGTCGTACAGAGACTTTGGTACTGGCGTGCCACGGGTTTTCGAACTTGAGGTCGGGCAGGTAGTTTGCGGCGGGTGCGTCGATATCGATCAGCCCTTCAGTTGCCAGGCGCAGCACACCGAGTGCCAACAGGCTCTTGGTGACCGAGCCAACATGAAACTTGGTGTCGAGGGTGAATGGTGTCTTATTGAG
>CALINF010000279.1 GCA_938045215.1 uncultured Halieaceae bacterium
GTGTCCAGAAAGTAACTTCCCACGCGTTGCCGCGACAGTCCTCTGATTGCAACGGTTTGCAGGAGTCCGCCCTGTCCGACGAGAGCAACCCCGGGCAGCCCACTAACAAGGGAAGATAGCGTCGGCGGTATAGTGGGTAACTCCTGGACCTGAGTGTAGGTACTGAACCCGTGCAGCTGGCTTCCTGTGCCATCTGCAGGCTTGCGCCCTGTGACGACAATGTTCTCCAGCTCGGCTGCCTGCGAACCGATGGAAGCAGTTGCACAAACCAGCCAAAAGCAGATGACACATCGGCGGATGCCGCCTGGCCTGCGCAGAAAAAGAGAAATCAGCTGTTGAACTCCCGGTTGGTGTTATCGAATTACTACAAAACAAATACGGGGCGAACCCAACTTCTCGTGCCAGAGACTAACATGGGTGCCGTCTTTCCCGATTGTAATCGCATTGACAATCAGCCAGTCGTACGATTAGCAACACAACCAGCCCTGCGCTCATCAAAAACAGCAACGGCATGTTAACTTGTCAGTGCCGTTACGCGAAAGGGGTCGGATCAAAGTGTAAAGATCATCGCAAAATAAGCTTGCCTGTTTCCATATTCAGAATGTGCGTGATGTGTTGTTTTTCAGCAAATTGAGCATCATGGCTAACAAGAATCATGGCCCCTTCGAACGCTTCGAGTGCTTTCTCCAAGGCAATAACACTATCCAGGTCCAGATGGTTGGTTGGCTCATCCAAAATCAGCAACTGTGGCGTGTGATGCCCCAGGAGTTTACTGACCAACGCAACCTTAAGCTGCTCACCAGCACTAAGTTTACCAAAGGGTACTTCAGCTTTGGTGTTGCGAAGTCTGAGCCATGCCAGCCGGTCTCGCCCTTCTTTCTCACACAAGCCAGGTTGTGCGAGACAAACGTTTTCAATCGCCGACTTTTCTTGCAGGAACTCTGTGAAATGCTGATCCAAGTACGCACTATCTACATGTGTTTGCGCAGTCCCTTCAATGGGGGTTATCTCACCTATGATTGTCTTAATGAGAGCGCTTTTACCCGAACCGTTTGAACCCGTAATATGCAAGCAAAATGGGCCCTTCAATTGGATACTCAAGGGCTTGGAGATCGGCTCTTGAAATCCAATAGTCAGATTCTTGAGGCTAAGGACGGCCTTATTTTTGCTGACTCTTGAAGCCGGTAATGAAAATGCAACGGGTTCAAACCACTCTCGTTCACTTGCCGTTGCTCTCACCCTGGCGCCTGCATCACTGGCTCGATGCTCTCGCAATATTTTCTGGCTTTTCAGGTTTTTTTCACCCGCCTCTTTTGCAGCATTGCGCTCAATTATGCTCCAGTTTTCTCGCGTGGCGCGCGCTTTCCCTGAGGCGAATCGTTGTTGCTGCTTTTCCAATGCGTCTTGTGCTTTTGACTTCGCACGTTTGTCGACCTTTCGAGCGTAACTGAGCGCTTCTGACTGACTCTCCCAGCGCTGCCTTTTGCGAGCAAAGTAAGCCGAGTAGCTCCCGGGGTGAATATGGAGTTCGTCTGGCGTCAACTCATAGATTGCATCTACTGAGTGCAGAAACGTTCGATCGTGACTGACAACAATGAATTTCTTGCGACTGTTGGAAATCCACTCAGTGAGTCTTTCTCTCCCGTTTTGGTCAAGGTGGTTGGTCGGCTCATCGAGAATGAAAACGTCGGCGTTTGTTAGTATCGCTGCTGCCCAGCTGAGCCCGAATTGCTCACCTCCACTGAACGATTGAATGCTGCGAGCGAGATCCAGATTGAACTCGAATCCTGTCGTTTTCAGTGCCGCCTGTAATTGTACCGGCCAGTCCCACCAGCTCTCAGCAACGGCGAAGTCGTCTGGTTGTGGCTCACCCGATTCTATACGATCTATTGCATTCAATGGCTCTTCTAAACCCAGTACGGTCTTAACGGTAGCTGTTGGTGACCCAGGCCAAAGCTGCGGCACATAGGTTGTCATTGCGCCACCCAAAACGACACCGTTGCTGACCGGTAAGCGCTGAGCCATTAGTTGCGCAAGCACTGACTTTCCAACACCGTTGTTGCCAACGAGGGCATTGACGCGGTGCGTCAAACTGAAATTAATTTCCTTAAAGAGTGTTTGTCCGTTATCTAAAACAAACGAGACGTTGTGTAACGCCAGGGACATTGCCATGAATGAATCTCCAAATCCGAAAAATAGGTGATGCGGAATTGAAAATTACTACTTCATTGGCTGGGAGCTCGATTAGATGAGAGGCGCGCACAATTTACCATGCACATTGCGAATTGCAATAGTAGGTCACAACAGGTTTCGGGCAAGCCACTGGGCTTACCTCTCTGATACAAACAGTAGCGGAGCCGAACTACATAGCTGCGAAAATGCTCCCACGCCGATAGAGGGTTGCCCTCCCAACACCCTCTCGTTCAGCCAATTTCTCAAAGGTAACGGCGGCAAAACCCTCCTCGTCAACAGTGTTTGGGATGCAAGCTTGTAAGGTGAATGGCTCACGGGGGCCACAGAAGTAGCTCCAGAACTTTTTCTAACTATTCATCCATCAAGAACGGAGAGCTTGCTTTCGCCACAACTTCTCTGCCTCTACGGCAAACAGCACGATTGATGAGAGCAAGATGCAGACCACTAACTCAAGGGCCGACAGCGGTTGTGTGTTGAAGATGGGGTTCAAGATGGGAAGGTAGATCACCATCAGCTGCAGTATTACGGTCAGTGATACCGCCGCCATGAGGGGCGGGTTACTGGTTATTGGCCGGCGCCAGGAAAACTGACTCTCCGAGCGAATAGCCATAACGTGCCAAAGCTGGGAAAACGTCAGCACGGTGAACACCATGGTCTGCCAATGACCAGAGGCATTGCCATACGCCCAGGCCTGTACACCCAGAGATACCAAACCAATCAATAGGCCGACCCAAAGCATATGCTGCCACATACCTTCGGCAAAAATACTTTGATCAGGAGGACGTGGCGGCTTTCGCATAATTCCATCTTCCGCTGGCTCGGCAGTCAGAGCCAGTCCCGGCAGGCCATCAGTAACCAGGTTGATCCAGAGAATATGAATTGGCAGCAACGGCAATGGCAAACCAAACAATGGCGCCAGCAGCAACACCCATATCTCACCTGAGTTGCTGGTCATGGTGTACTTAATAAACTTACGGATATTATCGAATATGTGTCTGCCTTCGCGCACGGCAGCGACGATGGTGGCAAAGTTATCATCCAGAAGAATCATGTCGGCTGCTTCCCTGGCCACATCGGTTCCGCCTCTACCCATGGCAATGCCTATATCGGCCTGTTTTAATGCCGGCGCGTCATTTACACCATCTCCTGTCATCGCACAAAACTCACCATTGGCCTGAAGCGCTTCGACGATCCGAATTTTCTGTTGTGGGGTGACGCGGGCGTACACCCGAACATCGCGTACACGCTCTCTGATAACTGCAGGGTCTAATGCATCGATGTCTTCACCCACCATCAGTTGGGCGTCGGAGGAACAAAAGCCTAACCGACTGGCAATGACCATAGCGGTGGCC
>CALINF010000280.1 GCA_938045215.1 uncultured Halieaceae bacterium
GTGGTAACAGCCCTCGAACTTGACGATGGTGTCGCGGCCGGTATATCCCCGGGCCAGGCGGATGGCGCTCATGGTGGCCTCGGTGCCGGAGTTCACCATGCGTACCATGTCCATCCCCGGCATGATCTCGCACAGGCGGTCCGCCAGCTGGATTTCCCGTTCCGTGGGCGCGCCGAAGCTGAGGCCCTTCTCGCTCTGGCGCACCACAGCCTCCCGCACCTCCGGGTGATTGTGGCCCATGATCATCGGCCCCCAGGACAATACATAGTCGATGTAGCGTTTGCCCTCGCAGTCGAAAACGTACGGTCCTTCACTGCGATCAATAAATACCGGCGTGCCTCCAACGGCCCTGAAGGCTCGAACTGGCGAGTTCACGCCGCCGGGAATATGTTGTTGCGCGCGTTCAAACAGCTGTTGCGAAGTGCTCATGTTGTCGTGTCATCTTGGCGTTATGGCGGGGAGGGGATTATTGCGGCTGTTGCGATGAAATGCCAGTCATGCCCTGTTTCAGTCTAACTGCGCGTAGTGCCCGGCGCGGCGTGCACAGTGCGTTTTAGCCCAGATGACTACCTCAGAAGGGCTTGAGGACTGCCAGCAAAACAATGGCGAACAGAAAGATCACGGGTACTTCGTTGAAAAAGCGATAGAACACATGCGTGTGGTTGTCTGTGTGTTGGTTGATGGCGTTAACGTAGCGCCCGCATTGAATGTGGTAAACAACCAGGAAAGCCACGCCAGCGAGCTTGAGCCACAACCATTTGGCCTGCAGATAATAGTCGGGATTGGTGGCGAGCAGTGCCAGTCCAAATCCGATGGCAAGAACCATGAAAGGCGTGACGAACCGATACAGTTTGCGTGCCATGATGGCCAGTTGATCCCTGGTTTCACGATGCTCGCTGGCAGCGTAGTAAACGAAGATGCGCGGCAGGTAAAAGATGCCCGCAAACCAGCAGACAACGAAGATGAGGTGAAAGGCCTTCAGCCAAAGCATGTCAGAGTCCTGTGGGTGACGTTGCGTACAATCGCGTTACAACCGTGACAACGAGAATTTTTCTATACTCTCGCGAGTCACTATGCCGCGCAAGACACGATTGCCGCCTGATGCGCGTCCATAGACAGAGACAGCCTCAACCGTATCTGCGCGAATGGTGTCCATTGCCTGCCGCAGGGTGGCCTGCTCCGGAACCGACGCAATAGTCCAGCGCCGGATTGGCGCTTCCGTTATATCAGCCTGCTCTTCTTCTGCAGGACGGTCTTGCAGCCAGTCAACCAGTTCGGCTCCGCTTACAAGGTACAGGTCCTGGGTCTCTCGAGTTAGCACGCACCAGATCGGGTTGCCATCGATGATGGACTTCGCCGCTGAGGATTCGAGAATTGCTGATATTCGCACCACATTGGGGTCCATGTGTGAGGTGACGTCGGTTCTGTGTAGCATCTGGTTCAGCGGATCTTGTGGTACCGCTCGCTGCAATTGTCTCAGCACGGTCTGGTGTGCACTGCGCTGGCGGAAAACACCAGTGTTTGTCAGGTTCGCGGCTACGATCGCCAGCAGTGCTGGCATGGCAACCGAGATGGTCTGTGTCAGTTCGAGCACGGCCAATATTGCCGCCAGTGGTGCATTGAGCACGACGCCCATCGCGGCTGCCATGCCAATCACTATGTAGAGGGTCTGGTCAGATGCGAACTGCGGAAAAAAGACGGCGCCCACCTGGCCCAGTGCGCCGCCCAGACAGGCGCCGATTAACAGGCTGGGACCGATTACACCAATGGGCATTCCCATGCCACTGCTGAAGCTTGTGGCCGCAAGCTTCGCGCCGGCGACGGTAAGTAGCAGGGTCAGCGTGAGTTCGCTCTGCAGAACCCTGTCGAGGGTGTCGTAGCCCATTCCCAGAACTTCCGGCACCAGCAGTGCGATAGTGCCCGTGAAAACGCCCGCCAGTAAAAAACGCAGTGCCACTGGCCAGTGCGATAAGCGTGCAGACACTTTGCTCAACCGGATAAACAGGGTAATTGCCATGCCACAGCAAACGCCCAGTAAAATGATGTAAGGGATTTCCCACAGTGAATTGAGGTGTACTTCGGGGATTGCCAGCAGTGCTGCACCGCCCCCCAGGTTACGACTGATTGCAGACGCAGAGACTGCGGACAGCATCACAGGGACGAAACCGGCAACCGTGTATTCGGCGACGATCACCTCCATGGCGAAAATGACTCCCGCTAGGGGCGTATCGAATGCGGCGGCAATTCCGCCCGCTGCGCCGCAGGCAATGAGTACCCTCAGGCTGTTGTTGGGCAACCCCAGTCGCTGACCGAAAAAGCTGTTGATCGCGCCACCCAGGTGTACGCCAGGTCCCTCGCGGCCGCCGGATTGCCCGGTTGCCAGGGCAAAAGCGCCGCCGAAGAACTGAACCAGCATATTTCGCAGCGGCAGTGCGCCATAGTGAGAGTGCATCCGGCTCAGCACGTGGACAATGCCGGTTTCCCTGTCTTCGGGTTTTAAAAGAGAGAACGCGAGACCGAGTATCACCGCACCGGTGGCAGGCAGGCCGAATTGTAGCCACCGAGGTAATGACTCGAAGTCCTCACCGCCCGCTATACCCCACAGACTACCCAGCTGGCCGATCGCCAACTCAAATGCCAGCACGAGCAGACCCGAGGCGACACCGCCGACGATGCCCAGTAACGCGTACGCCAGGGCGGAGTCATAGTTCGTCAGAGAGTGACGATAGCGGTCCAGCAGAGTGCGCAATTTGATTGAGTCCGCCTGTTAAAAGACCAATATTACCAGTTATCTCTTTTGTCATACCTCTTATACTGACCGGCCGCGCCAAAATAGGGGTTGGTGGCACACATTCAGGGCGAGATAGCAGATATGATCAGGATAGGGATTGTTGGTGGCACAGGCTATACCGGGGTCGAGTTGCTCAGGTTGTTGGCCGCTCACGACGAGGCGGAAGTGGCAGTGATTACGTCTCGCGCCGAGAGTGGTCGGCGCGTTGATGATCTGTTCCCCAATCTGCGCGGGTACTACGATCTGGCGTTCACTGAGCCATCTGTAGACGCACTGGCTGCCTGTGATGTGGTGTTTTTTGCTACTCCGCATAACGTTGCGATGAATCTGGTTCCGCAGTTGCTGGAAAGTGGCGCCCGCGTGATCGACTTGAGTGCGGACTATCGAATTCGAGATGCCGAACTGTGGTCGCATTGGTATGGCGAAACCCATGCCAGCCCGGAGTATCTGCAGCAGGCTGTGTACGGCTTACCTGAGGTTAATCGGGATGCCATCAAGGATGCGACATTGGTGGCCTGCCCTGGATGCTACCCCACGTCGGTACAGTTGGGTCTGATACCACTTATCAAGCATGAGCTGGTAGACCTGGAGCACTTGATTGCCAGTGCCGCATCGGGTGTGAGCGGCGCGGGTAGACAGGCAAAAATCGATAACCTTCTGTCGGAAGTGTCCGACTCATTCAAGGCCTATGCGGTGGCAGGGCACCGGCATTTACCGGAGATAGAGCAGGGGTTGGCCGATGTGGCGGGAGATCCGGTCAAACTCACATTCGTACCCCATCTTTTGCCTATGATTCGCGGCATACATTCCACTCTTTACGCGCGTTTGACTGCGCATCCGGAAGACTTGCAGGCTCTATTTGAATCCTTTTATGCCGAGGAGCCATTTGTGGATGTGTTACCTGCGGGAATGTTGCCGCAGACGCGTACTGTGCGCGGCGCCAATCGGTGTCAGCTCGCCGTGTCTGTTCCCCAGGGCCGTGACACGGTGGTGGTGATGAGCGCTATCGACAATCTGGTCAAAGGTGCATCTGGTCAGGCGATTCAGAATATGAACATCATGTTTGGCCTGCCTGAGGGGACAGGCCTGCATCTGCCAGGGTTGTTGCCCTGATGATAGCGCCTGTCCGACAGGTTGGTGCGTTGCAGTGAGATTGCGATGCAGTCCCGGCTACAGCCGGATCGGAATGCTGGTTGCCGCCGTGGTAGCAATTGTGATTCTGGGCGTTGGCTTTTATCTGGGCCAGACCTCCACCTATAGTGGGCTCGGTATTGATCCGGCCAGCTATCGATCGTTGATGGACAGTGAAGCTGAGCGACAGGGTGAGCTGGAGACCCTGCAGAGCGAACTGGATATGCAGAAAACCCGCAATGAAGTGGATCGTGGTGCACTGGAGTTGGTGCGTAGCGACATTGCCAGCCAGAAACAGGAGATCGCCGAGTTACAGGAAGGCTTGCAGTTTTATCGTAGCCTTATGGCGCCTGGGGAGATCGCTCAGGGGCTGAGCTTGCGCGCGATAGAGCTGGTGCCGAGGGAGGCCCCGGGGGTGTTTGCTTATCGGATAGTGGCTCAGCAGGAGGCTCGCAAGCACGCGACCGTAAAAGGTGAGTTATACATAGAAGTGTTTGGCCGGCTTGATCAGGAGTCGGTAAGCTATCCGTTGTCTACGCTGAGCGATGATCTTGATAGCAACGTTGTCCCTTTGCGGTTCAAGTACTTTCAGTCGATCGAGGGTGAGATGTTGTTGCCTGAGGGATTTGAGCCAGTGAGTGTTAATGTGGTGGCGAGTGCCTCAGCACCGCGTAAAACAGAAGTCAGGGAGCAGTTCCCCTGGCAGGTAAAAGAGAGGTTCACCCATGTTGGGAAATAGAAAGGCAGGATTTGGAAGCAGCGCCGGTACTACTTTGGTATCACGAGACACTGTAATAGTAGGTGATATTCATTTTAGTGGCGCGCTTGATGTTGAAGGCACCGTGCAGGGCAATATTATTGCCAAACCAGACGCCGATGCTGTTGTGAGGGTGATCGACAAGGGCTGTGTAAAGGGTGAGATCCGTGTGCCGGAAGTCATTATAAACGGCCGTGTAGAGGGCAACGTGTATTCCAGCAAACACCTGGAGCTGGCTGCAAAGGCCTGCGTGAAAGGTGACGTATTTTATACGCTGGTTGAGATGGCGGTGGGCTCTGAAGTGAACGGAAGCCTGCAGCACGTTGTCGAACAGAGCAGCGATGGTGCAAAAAAGACCGATCAGGCGATTTCCATTGCCGAGGCAAAGCAGGATAAAAAACGATCGCAGTCCGTGTCAGACAGGTCTGCGTAAACACAATGTAGTACACTTGGCTGTAAAGTTGACTAAAATGGTCAAGATTTAGATAATTACGCGGTTTCATCAACGAAACCCCGACAGAGAGCAAGCATGTCAGTTGCAGAGAGTTTTGACCCCAGCACCATTCATCTGTCCGAGCGGGCGGTGCGCAAGGTGAGCGACCTGGTCGCCGAAGAGGAAAATGAGGATTTGAAGCTGCGGGTGTTCATTACCGGCGGCGGATGCTCTGGATTCCAGTATGGCTTTACCTTTGATGAGCTTGCAGCTGACGACGATACGTTCATCGAGAAGGATGGCGTTACAGTTCTGGTCGATCCGATGAGCTTCCAATATCTTGCGGGTTCACAAGTGGACTACACGGAGGGCCTTGAAGGCTCTCGCTTCGTTGTCAACAACCCCAACGCAACCACTACCTGTGGCTGTGGTGCCTCGTTCTCTGTTTAGGCGAGCTCTTCACAAGCAAACCGCTTTGAAGCCAGTATCGTTTGGGCTGATCGCGATACTATGCCTGTCAGGTATCTTTGGGGGGCACACCTACGCGCAAGAAGATGCCGGTGTTGACGCATCCGTGCGCTACCTTGCCGATTTACAACTCCACACCGAGGAAGAAATGCTATCGCTGCTGCAACGTGCCCAGCAGCTGCTCGTAGATGGCACTCTGCAGCCCGGGCAAGAGCCTGCGGTTACCTTCGTCTTGCACGGCCCCGAGGTGAGACTACTAACGACAGACCATTATCTTGCGCACCGGCAAGTAGCCGATCTGGCAGCCAGCCTGTCTGCGCTGGGTGTGGTTGAGATTAATGCCTGCCTCACGTGGATGGGCAAGAACGATTTAACCGAGCCTATGCTGCTGCCATTTGTAAAAACCGTGCCATTTGGTCCATCTGAGACTCGTCGCCTGCGAGAACAAGAGGAGTTAGTGGCCTTTTAGTCCGAGCCCGCCAGGATAGATGCCCCCGAGGATCTTGTAGTCGACAGCGCCTGTTACCACGGGCGCATTGCCTGCCAAGGTGTTCAGGCTGCGATGCGCCAGCCAGGCAAAAGCCGCAGCCTCCACCCATTGTGGATCAATGCCCAGTGCAGCGGTTGTGTCCAGTGTTGTACCGGGAAGCTGGCGATAGAGCCTGCGCATCAGGTCGGTATTGAGTGCTCCACCACCGCAAACGTAGACTTCATCGATAGCCACATCGGTACTTTTGATGCCCATGGCAATTGATTGTGCCGTGAGCTCTGCCAGCGTGGCCTGTACATCCTGGGGGTCGATGGAATCGAGTCCGTCGAAAGCGTGCTCCAACCATTGAAGGTGAAACTGTTCCTTGCCTGTACTGCGCGGACCCGTGCGGGTGAAATAGGGATCCTGAAGCAGGGCATCTAGCAGGGCTGGCTGTGGCTTGCCTTCTGCAGACCAGCCTCCATCACGATCGTAGGTGGAGCCCTTGGTCTGCTTTATCCAGTGATCAAGCAACGTGTTTCCCGGTCCCGTGTCGAACCCGCCGGTCAGGGTGTCTCCCTGCAATATCGTTGCATTGGCTATGCCGCCGATATTAACGATCGCGCGATTGCGGGTTGGCTGGTTGAAAACGGCGGCGTGAAACGCTGGCGCCAGCGGTGCACCCTCACCACCTGCCGCA
>CALINF010000281.1 GCA_938045215.1 uncultured Halieaceae bacterium
TCTACTGTGAACAATAATTCGAGTGGTGGATGAACCACCGACTCATCTGTCATGAGCGCTAATGCCGCCGCACAACCCAGGCCATTGTCTGCGCCCAGCGTGGTGCGATCTGCCATCAGCCACCCATCTTCGACTTTCAGCGTGAGCCCCTGAGTATAAAAGTCGTGCGTTTTGTCCTGGGTTTTAACCGTCACCATATCCAGATGGTTCTGGATAATGACTACCTCCGCATCCTCCATCCCGTGAGTGCCCGCGACGCGTACGACGATATTGCCCTGCGCATCCATCTGCCAGGCATGTCCACCCTGCGCGGCCTGATCGATCACATATTGACGAATGGCTTCCTCCTCTTTGGAGGGCCTGGGGATCTGCGTAAACTGGTAAAAGTGCTCCCAAAGGTGCGCCGGAGAGGAAGGGTATTGTGCTGGTTTCATTGACAGGCTCCGAAAGTACGAGGGCAATTGTAACCAACCCCAACGCGTCGCAAGGCGCGCAATAAAAGTCTACATGAAGGCGAACTTGGCCAGAAATATAGCGGCGAGAAACCACGCGCCCAGTGTGATGTCGGCACCTTTCCCAACAAACAGCTTGATAGCCACGTAGCTTATAAAGCCCACTGCAATGCCGTTGGCTATTGAAAACGACAACGGGATCATCACGATGGTAATCAGGGCAGGCACCACCTCACTCATGTCAGACCAGTCCAGTGCTTCCATGCCTGTGAGCATCAACATGGCCACATAAATCAGTGCACCGGCAGTCGCGTAGGCCGGCACCATGCCCGCCAACGGGGCAAAGAAGATGGCGAGAAAAAACAGGGTGCCTACAGTGACAGCGGTCAACCCGGTACGGCCACCGGCGGCGACCCCCGCAGCGCTTTCCACATAACTGGTGACCGGAGCGCAACCGAGGAAAGCACCGAATACGCTCGAGGTGCTGTCTGCCTTGAGTGCGCGATCCAGGTTCTGGATGTTGCCCTTCTCATCCACCAGCCCGGCTCGACTGGCCACGCCCAGTAGCGTGCCGGCAGTATCAAACAGGTTCACAAACAGGAAGGCAATAATCACACTGGTCATCGCCACATCCAGTGCGCCAACGATATCCAACTGCAGAAATGTCGGCGCCAGGCTGGGGGGAGCAGAGACCAGGCCGACATACTGCACTTCACCAAGGGCCAATGCCGTTAACGTGATAACCATGATGCCGATGATGATGGCACCGGGCACCCGCCGAATGGAGAGTATGGCGATCAGGATAAAACTCAGCGCGGCCAGCAAGGGGCCTGTTTGCGTGAGATCGCCCATGGTGAGGAAGGTGGCGTCACTGGCGGCAATGATGCCACCACTCTTGAGGCCAATGAACCCGATGAACAGGCCGACACCGGCGCCCATCGCTATGCGCATATCGATGGGAATACTATCGAGCATCCATCGTCGCAGTCGCGTCACACTCATAACAACAAACAACACACCAGCAATAAACACAGCGCCCAGAGCCACCTGCCAGCTATAGCCCATATCGGCAACCACAGTGAAGGTGAAGAACGCGTTCAGGCCCATGCCCGGTGCAAGACCTACCGGCCAGTTGGCATAGAGGCCCATCAGGTAACAGGCAAGCATTGAGGCAAGGCAGGTTGCCACAAAGCTGGCGCCAGCATCCATTCCGGCAGACGCCATCATCTGTGGATTGACGAAAATGATATACGCCATCGTCACAAACGTTGTAACACCCGCCACGAGCTCGGTACGGACATCGGTACCGTGCTCGCGCAGCTTGAAATAGCGCGCAACAAAAGATTCCGATGGTGAGGCTGACTGGCTCATGCGCCGCGTTCTCCGGGGTGTATCAAAGGCAGCGTGCAGTGTACGCAATCGCTTGAGACTAGGCCATATAAGTGCATCGAAAGCACGCATACGCCTGTGCTAACCTTGTAAACTTCATTACTTACTCCGCACTCCGCCCTCTGAAGCGGGCGATACTCTACAAGGACAAGGACTGACCTCGCATGCAAAAACACTACATCAGCGCGCAGCAATTGCTCGAGGATTCCTATCGACTGGCCTGGCAGGTCTATGAGAGTGGTTATCGACCCAACTATATCGTTGGCGTGTGGCGCGGTGGAGCACCTGTGGGCATCGCAGTGCAGGAGCTGCTCGATGTACTGGGTGTAAAGTCTGACCACATCGCCATTCGCACCTCGTCGTACACAGGCATCGGTGAGCGCAGCAGGCATGTGCAGGTGCATGGCCTCAACTACATGATTCGCCGCATGGAATCGGAGGATTCGTTACTGATTGTGGATGACGTACACGACACGGGCCTTTCAATTGCACAGGCCATCGCCGACCTCAAAAGAGCCTGCAAGAAGAACACGCCGCACATCCGTATTGCAACGCCCTACTACAAGCCCGGCAACAACAAGACTGATCGCGAACCAGATTATTATGTTCACGAAACTGACGAATGGTTGGTGTTTCCACACGAACTGGACGGACTCAGCATCGACGAAATCCGAGAGAACAAGCCCGAACTGGCCTCTTTTATTGATAAAATCGAACCTCTGCTGGCGCGCGAAGACGCCAGTTAGTTGCGCGTATAGCTGTCTATCACTGCCCGCTGATCAGGAAACAGGACATAGAGCTGCTCGCGCGTACCCAGTGTCATATCCTCATATTCAAACCCCGGGGCAACAGCCTCGCTAATCAGCCCATAGTCGCCTGTGGGCAGATGAGAGGCTTTCCAGACACCACCAGGCACCGCCAGCTGTAGCTGATGACCGGCCGCCAGGTCCGAACCCAGAGTCGCCGTTTCCAACGCACCATCGGGGTGCAGAAGATAGTAGGTAACCGGCGCACCCAGATGAAAGTAGTGCACGATGTCAGATTTGTTTCGATGCCAGTGCCCAATCGGGGAATCTGAAGTCAACATGTAGAAAATCGAAGTCATGGTGAAGCGTTCGCCGACAGGTAGATCCAGCTTTGCCCTGTGATCGGCCTGGAAGGTGCGGCGAAAATAGCCTCCCTCCACGTGTGCCTCCAGCTGCAGTGCCTCAATTACGCTCTGCTTGTCGGGATAGTTTGAGTAGCTGTGGCTTTTGTCAGACATCGCCGTCTCCTGAGCCTGTAGAGGCAATGAGGTAATCCATGCGCCCATGCACAGTGCGCCAAATACCATAACGGCTCGCGCTACATCTGGAACAAACTCTCGAACAAGGTCCCGCACTGCGGCCATCATGGTGCAGCGCTCTTTTGCTGAGCCGCCAGCGCTGCCCTGATTTCATCGCTACGCGCTTGAACCTTACTGCGCAGCGCACTCTCGTCGATGGTCAGCACCTTGCGCTCCTCCATCAATACCTTGCCTGCCACAACAGTGGTGACAACATCGGTACTATCGAGCACGTAGACCAGGTGGGATTCAATGTCGTATAGCGGTAGGTGGCGCGTCTTATCTGCCACATTCAGTTGAATCAGATCGGCCTGCAAACCCACCTTGAGCTGACCCGTGACGCCGCCTAACTGGGCAGCGGCTGCACCCAGGCGCGTGGCCATAGCCAATGCCTGAGGCGCGGGTAGTGCTGTGGGATCGCCACTACTGACCTTGTGCAACAAGGCGGCCATACGTATTTCCTCCCACATATCCAGATCATTGTTCGAAGCAGCGCCGTCGGTACCCAGACCCACATTAATGCCCGCTGCCAGCATCGCCGGCACTGGTGAGATACCTGCACCCAGTTTCATATTGGATGTGGGATTGTGTATGGCGCCTACTGTTGTTGCAGCCGCTGTGGTCGCAATATCCTCGTCACTCAACTGCACCATATGCGCAGCGATAAGCCGCTGTCTATACAAGCCCAGCCCCGCTGCATGCTGCACTGGTGAGGTTTTATAATTCTGTGAGATAAACGCCGATTCAGATGGCGCCTCTGCCAGATGCATGGAGATCACAGCATCCAACTGGGCGGCCGCCTCAACGGTTTGCCGCAGATGCTCTGGCGACACGGTGTAAGGTGCATGCGGCGCAAACGCCGGGGTGATGCGCGGATGCTTCCCCTGCCAGCGCTGCACGAAGCTCTGTGCCGCCGCAAACGAATCATCCCAACCTGTAAACCCGGGACTGGGGTAGTCAATATGCGGCGCCGCAACAACAGCGCGCAGCCCACAGTCTGCAACCACAGCGGCAATATCATCCGGGTAAAAGTACATGTCAACGAAGCTGGTGGTACCGCCGCGAATCATTTCCCAGCAAGCCAGTTGTGTACCCACACGGACAAACTCGGGCGTCACGAATCGGCCTTCCATAGGAAAGACGTACTGGTTAAGCCAGGTCATCAGGTCCAGGTCATCGACCATTCCCCGAAATAACGTCATGGCTGTATGCGTGTGTCCGTTTACCAAACCAGGCATCAGTACCCTGCCTGCGCCTGAAATAGCGCGGGTTGCCACATAATCACGGTCAATCTGCTGGCGTGGGCCTACCGCGATGATACGGTCGTCATCGATCACCACAGCGCCATCGCGCAGAAGCTCAGCGCCTGGCTCCATCGTCAACACATAGTCGCCATACACGATGAGGTCAGGACTTGCGGCATACACGGACGGAATGGCCAGTAATGCAGGCAACAAGACCATCACATAGAGCGTGCAGATTTTGTTCAAATGATTCTCCAACAAGGATTATGGCGGCGTAGAGACGCCAGCTTTGTCGCCGCAGAATAGCATCGCCCAAACGGCTGTGCACACCATCTGCTTGTCGCTGCTCTACGAGCACAGCGAGCCGCTATGGCTGCGTGCTACCCTCTCGGTAAGCACATTCACCGGCTGGGTTTCGCAGTGGCACAAATACTGGTATTTTTGCCACCACAGGCTGCACTGACGGCCAAGTGCGTGTACATTGCGCGCGTCAGAAATTCCCCACCGGGCGCCAGACCCGGGAGTGCCCGTTTTTTTACCACGTAGAACCCCAATTTTTGCTAGGAGCAATACCTATGAGCAGGATATCAGCATCTCGTTTACTACTGGCCTCGGCAGTCGCCGCCAGTGTTGCCGGCACAGCACCGGCTATGGCCCAACTGGAAGAAGTGATCGTAACGGCACAAAAGCGCGAGCAGAGCCTGCTCGACGTACCCTTGTCGGTTGCCACGCTGTCCGGCGAGCGCTTCACCTCACTCTTTGAAGGAGGCGCCGACATCCGTGGGCTCTCCGCTAGCGTTCCAGGCTTGTATGTTGAGTCATCCAATGGCCGTGTTGCGCCACGCTTCTACATCCGTGGTCTGGGTAATATCGATTTCGATCTGGCGGCATCACAGCCTGTATCGGTGATCATGGATGACGTGGTTAAGGAAAACGTTGTTCTCAAGAGCTTCCCACTGTTTGATGTAGAGCGCGTAGAAGTACTGCGTGGACCACAGGGTTCGCTGTTTGGCCGCAACACCACTGCCGGTATCGTCAAGTTTGACTCCTACAAGCCCACCCAAGAAACAGAAGGTCGTGCCAAGCTGGACGTTGGTGACCTGGGCACATTGAACTTCGACGGCGCTATTGGCGGCGGCTTGACCGACACACTGTCGGGTCGTGTTGCTGTGCTGTACCAGAACCGCGATGACTTTATCGACAATGATTACACCGGCAACAGCGACGCACTCGGCGGATTCGAGGAGCAAGCTATCAAGGGTGCTTTGTTGTGGGAGCCTACCGACGACCTGAGCATGCTACTGGGTTCACACTACCGTGACCTGGATGGCACTGCCGCAGTCTTTCGCGCCAATATCTTCAACACAGGCAGCAATAACCTGAACAACAACTATGACCGTGAGACCGTATTCTTCGACGAGGGTGACAACAATCCCCAGGAATACGACAACACCGGTGTGAACTTCAAAGTGGACTACAACCTCGGTGGCATGACTCTGACATCGATCACGTCCTATGAAGATGCCAGCGGCAGCAGCCTGGGTGATATCGATGGCGGCTTTGGCGCGGCATTTTTGCCAGAAATGGGCCCTGGCTTTATCCCCTTCCCCTCGCAGACGCAGGACTCTGCAGATGTGGAGCAGATAACCCAGGAATTTCGCCTGTCCAGTGACTATGGCGAGCGCTTCAACTGGCAGGCCGGAGTGTTCTACTTCGACTCTGACCTGGAAGTTGAGACCGACCCGTTTTTCGTTGACCCTACCACCGTCAATCACGAAAACACCACGTGGGCCATATTTGGCCAGGGTGACTACGCTATTACCGATGATTGGACCCTGACTGCAGGTATTCGCTGGACAGACGACGAGAAAGACTTTACTGCACCAGGCTTCAAGGAAAATGTCGAAGACGACCAGATCAGCGGTGATCTCGCACTGTCGTATGCGCTTGATGACACCTCCATGGTATGGACGAAAGTGGGCAGCGGCTTCCGCGCGCCTACCATCCAGGGTCGCGACGTTGCATTCTTTGGGGCACCCTCCATTGCCGACTCAGAAACCATCACTTCCTTTGAGATTGGCTACAAGTCGCAGTTCGCCGATGATCGTGTACGCCTGAATGCTGCGGCCTTCTACTACGAAGTAGATGATCTGCAATTGACTGCGGTTGGTGGCGTCAATAACGCTATCCAGTTGGTCAATGCCGACACTGGCACCGGTGCAGGCCTTGAGGTAGACCTGCAGTGGCTGATTACCGACAATCTTGAAGTCACCGTTGGTGCTGCCTATGCCGATACCGAAATCGACGATAGCGATCTCCGTGTAGGTGGTTGTGGTAGCGGCCAGTGCACCATCACTGACCCGGTTGATGCCGATGGCTTTGTCTTTATCGACGGCAATGCGTTCCCGAACGCACCAGAGACCACTTTCAACTTCACCGCGTCATACACATATCCCCTGAGCAACGGTCAGGAGCTGTTTGCGTTCACCGACTGGTCTTATCAGGGCGACACACAGATCACGTTGTATGAAGCAAAGGAGTTCAAGACAGACGGGCAGTACGAAGGCGGCGCACGTCTGGGCTGGCGTCGCAGTGACTACAGCTGGGAAGTGGCACTGTTCGGCCGTAACATCACCGATGAAGAGAACGTGCAGGGCGTCATCGACTTCAACAACCTGACCGGCTTCACCAACGAGCCGCGCGTTTGGGGTATATCGATTGCCACTGCGTTCTAGGTAAATTCCTACGTCGCTTTAGATCGACGTAGGCAAGCCGGCTGCCATCTTCTACACTGGGATGGTGGCCAAATCTGAGACCTCGACCGCATCGGGGTCTTTTTTTGCGCCGAGCCTGTAGAAAAAACAACAATTAGAGGGCATTACATGTTTATCGTTGAATCGTACGCTTTGGCAGTGTTCATGTGCATCATCACGATGCTCTGCTGGGGTTCCTGGGCCAACACCCAGAAACTCGCTAGCCAGGAATGGGATTTCAAGCTGTTCTACTGGGACTATTCTATTGGTGTACCACTGCTTGCGCTGGTACTCGCATTCACGCTGGGAAGTTCTGGTGACGCTGGTCGCGCCTTCATGCCCGATATATCCCAGGCCAGTGGTGATGCGATCCAGCTGGCGCTACTGGGCGGTGTGGTCTTCAATATTGCCAACTTGTTACTGGTGATTGCTATCGATATCGCGGGGATGGCGGTAGCGTTCCCCGTGGCCATAGGACTGGCACTGGTTATCGGTGTGCTGGCAAATTACGATCCCGCTCAGGTATCCAACTCCCTGATGCTGTTTCTGGGCGTAGGACTGGTGGTGGTGGCCATCATTATCGACGCACTGATTTATCGAAAGCTCCCGGGAACGGGCAATACCGGCGTGGGCAAGGGCCTGGTGATTTCTGTCATTGCCGGCATCGCCATGGGTTTTTTCTATCGCTTCGTGGCGCAATCCATGTCTCTGGATTTCGCCAATCCTACGCCCGGCTTGATGACGCCCTACTCCGCTGGTGTGGTGTTTGGCATCGGGCTGCTGGTATCCAATATCATCTGGCTCATACCGCTGATGTATAAGCCGATCACAGGCGACGCCGTGACTCTGGGTCAATACTTCAGCAAGGGCAGCACACGCCTGCACCTGGTGGGTATCTTGGGTGGCGCAATCTGGATGGTCGGCTTTGGCTTTAATATCATCGCGGCGGGCAAGGCCGGTTACGCCGTATCCTACGGCCTTGGACAAGGTGCCACGATGGTCGCCGCCTTCTGGGGAGTGTTTATCTGGAAGGAATTCAAGGATGCCCCTGCGGGCACTACGCCATTGATCGTGGCCATGTTCGCCTGCTTCCTGACGGGGCTGGCGCTCATCGTATACTCCAACCTGTAGGCATCTGCTATGAGTAAACTGGTGGTCATTGGCTCATCCAATACTGACATGATTATTCAGGTGCCCGAGCTGCCGCGACCGGGTGAAACAGTGCTGGGGGGTGCATTCAACACTGCACCGGGTGGCAAAGGCGCCAACCAGGCCGTCGCTGCCGCGAGAGCTGGAGGCGATGTCAGCCTGATCGCCTGCGTTGGCAAGGATATGTTTGGCGAGGAAGCACTGGTCGGTTTCGCCGATGCCGGCATCAATACACAACACTGTGTGATCGATGAAGACGCGCCATCGGGCATTGCCCAGATTGTTGTTTCTTCTAGCGGAGAGAACAGTATAGCCGTGGCTTCCGGTGCCAACGCCCGGCTATCGCCTCGCCATCTCGACGCCGCACGACCACTGATCAGCGCCGCTACAGTGATGGTGCTGCAGCTTGAAACACCCGTGGTTACCGTTGTGCACGCCGCGCAACTGGCAGCACAGGCCAATAGCGTGGTGATTCTCAATCCAGCGCCCGCCCAGGCATTGCCCGACGAGCTGTATCCTCTACTCTCTTTGATCACCCCCAATGAAACCGAGGCCGAGCTGCTAACGGATGTCGCAGTACACGACGAGGCCAGCGCGGCGCAGGCGGCTGATGTTCTGCACAAGCGAGGCGTGGACACAGTGATGATCACCCGCGGCCGACAGGGTGTTTTTCTTTCCCAGCGCGATGCCAGCGGTGAAACACGCCGTCAGCAGTTTCCCGCGTTTGAAGTGACCGCCATCGATACGACTGCCGCTGGCGATGTCTTCAATGGCTGCCTCGCGGTTGCGCTGACCGAGGGCCAGCAGATCGACGAGGCTATCCGCTTTGCCCAGGGCGCAGCAGCAATCTCAGTACAAACCCTGGGAGCTCAGACCAGCGCCCCCGAACGACACGTTATTGTCGACTTTATTTCCTCAAACAGCTAACGAGCAACGTTATGATTCTTCAAATCGCGACAGCAGTTTTTGCACTGACTCTGACACTTTCGGCCGCACATGCGGCAGAGCCCATACCCGTAAAAGTGGTTATCGTTACGATGTTCGAAACCGGTGCAGACAGCGGCGACGACGCGGGCGAGTTTCAGCGCTGGAACGAGCGACAGAAGCTCGACACTGTGTTCCCTGCACCGCACATGCACCATGACATACACTTCAACAAAGACACCGGCGTGCTGGGCATCGTGACAGGTATGGGCACGGCCAACGCGGCTGCAAGCGTAATGGCGTTGGGACTGGATCCACGCTTTGACCTGTCGAAAAGCTACTGGCTGGTGGCGGGCATCTCCGGCTTCGACCCGGAGGATGCATCGCTCGGTTCAGTCGCCTGGGCTGAATATCTTGTGGACGGCGACCTCGCTCACGAGATTGACGCGCGCGAAATTCCAAAGGACTGGGATACGGGCTATTTTCCGCTGTTTAGCCAGGGACCCGGTGACAAGGAACGTCTGAGCTACAGTCTGGGCGAGGTATTCCAACTGAATCCCACGCTGACTGAGTGGGCCTACCAGTTCACCAAGGACATGCAGCTTCCTGATCATGAGACACTGGCAGAAACACGAGACCTTTACGTGAACCATCCCGTGGGCCAACGCACACCTTTCGTATTGAAAGGAGACCAATTGGCGGCCATGACATTCTGGCACGGTGAAACTCTGAACGAATGGGCCAATGATTGGACAGACTATTGGACGCAGGGCAAAGGAGAATTCGTGAGTTCGGCGATGGAAGACACCGGTACCTACCAGTCACTCACCTACCTGCACGAAGGTGGCAAGGTCGACAAAAATCGGGTGATGGTATTGCGCACCGCTTCAAACTACACCATGCCACCGCCTGGCAAGTCTGCCGCAGACTATCTGCGAGAAGAGCAGCACGACAGCTATGCAGGCCTCGATGCCGCGCTGGAGAATGCCTACCTGGTAGGCAGCGCCGTGGTGGATGAACTGCTCAAGAACTGGAAAACCTACGAACGCACAATACCAGGCAGCCAGTAGCTTTTCGTAAAATGTCACACGTTTTCTAGGGACTTTTCACGCCACTTTGCACAAGGTGGCGACTACACTGGATACAAAGAGGCAAATTGTTCCAAGAGTTCGTTATGACTAGAAGAGATGAAGGTAAAACCACTCTGGTGGATTTTCTCCGCAGCATCAAATTCTCACATGCTCAGTCACAGACCGAGAGCGAGTCGAATTCAACGCCCTTTGCCAGTCTGTCGCCCAGCACCCGTCAGCCGGAACGACAGGCAGAAGACGTGCAGCACATTCGCAGCGCGAACTAGACTCAACAGACCCACACTGCCTATCGTCTTGGTAGACGCACTCATACGAGCGCGTTTTGAGCCATGCGCGCATAAATTTCCTGCGCCTCTTCGCACAGTGGCTCATATTGTTTGGGTATAACAACGTGCTCCAACGCGATTTCCTCTGGCCTTTCAAATCCCCGGGATGCTTCTACAGAAGCATACCAGTGTGGCGCCCACACCCCGTCGCTATCGCGCCGACCCGCAGGCCAGGACAACATGCGCTCTGAAAAGGGTATGTTGAGCGCGGCGCACAGTGTTTCGAGACTACGCCGAGGGTTGGTTAAAATCACCGTCGAGTCGATCACCGTTGGCGGCTTGCCCTGCGCAGCGCAAAGACGCTCAAACAATGCCAATTGCTGCGGGAAACCCAGTTCCTCAAGCGTAAACTCGGGTCTGACGCGAACATAAGACGCGATAATCCGGCGCGGTTCTCGTATCAAAAAACAGTTGGTGAGCGACTCGGCAAAGCCCATATCCATCGCTGGCACAATGTGTTGAGTCATGTGCTTCTGGTAAAAAACGCTGCAGTCGTCGGGCACCGACTCACACAGATTACGTGCGACAGATTGCCAGTTGCAGTCCATCGAACGAAGAATCTCTTCACGCCCGGGGTGATCAATCCCGGTATCCTGTAGATAGACGCCATAGAAGGGTTCATCCACGACAGCACAGTCGTCCCTGTTTTCGAAGGCGCGCATCAGAGCTGTACTTATATTGCGCGGACCCGACCACATGGCAATGCGTGAAACACTCATGTCAGGCTCTCGGGTGAGTCGCGCCAGTGCCTTCCACATAGCGCCGCACGATTTCGCGGTAATGCGTTTGCAATCTGGATATCACCGGCCTCTCACTACCTTCGCCGATGGTACGGCCGTCGACTTCTGTCACAGGCACCAGCCCGGCAAAAGTGCCGGTGACAAACGCTTCCTCGGCGTTGTACACATCCGTCAACGTGAAGTTCTTTTCCCTGGCAGTCAGGCCAAGCTCGGCCGCCATTTCCAGTACTTTGCCGCGGGTAATTCCATCGAGGCAGTAGTCACCTGTGGAAGTCCAGATTTCACCATGACGAACTATAAAAAAATGGGTCGAGTTGCAGGTAGCCACAAAACCATGCGGATCCAGCATCAATGCTTCATCGGCACCTGCCTTGGTCGCCTGGATACACGCTCCTATGCAATTGAGCTTGGAGTGGGTGTTCAAGGTAGGATCCTGTACATCTGAATAACCGCGTCGAACATAGACAGTGTACAAGCGGACACCACGTTCCACATTCTCGGGCAATGCCTCCTTGTACTCCGGAATAATCACGACGGTCGGTGGCGTAATTGTCATTCGAGGATCCTGATACGGCGTAGACTTCACCCCACGGGTAACCATCAACCGGATATGTACCCCACTACTCATGCCGTTAGCCTTGAGCAACTCGTACAGCCGCCGGGTAAGTGACTCCCTGGTGAAGTCCGGCTTGAAATCCAGCGTCTTCATGCCTTCAAAAAGACGCTGCAGATGGCGTTCCAGAAACAGAACGATGCCATCTTCTACACGCAGGCCTTCCCAAACACCGTCGCCAAGAATAAAGCCTGAATCGAAAACCGACACCACCGCTTTTTCGCGCGGCAAGATCTCGCCGTTGATATCGATGAGAATGGCATCGTTGCGCGCATCGCCCGCATGCTCATGTGTACCTTGCATATACTCTCCCAGGTTGTATTCGTCCGGTTTAGCGGTATCCACGATTAGCCAGGCCGCTGCGTTCGCGTACGGATCCTGCGCTGATGAAACAGGCCGATCATGCTACCATTCCCGCCCATTTTGCACAGCCTTTGCCCACAGCAGGTGATCCCGTGACCGAACAACACACCCCCGAAAAACGCGACACCCTATATTCCCAGTCGCTGGGTGATCCTGGCTTGTTTCGCTTTGACGAATCGGTGGTGAACGTCTTCCCGGACATGATCAAACGATCTGTACCCGGCTACACCACTATCGTCGCTATGACCGGTCTACTGGCAAGGCGTTATGCGCGCACTGGCACCAACCTGTATGACCTTGGCAGTTCATTGGGAGCGTCTACCCTGGCCATGCGCCAGAACATCCAGTGCGAGGGTTGCCAGATTATTGCTGTGGACAATTCTGCGGCGATGCTGGAGCGCAGCAAGAGCATCATCGACACAGACAGCCACGACACACCGGTAACACTGCTGGCATCCAACCTGCAGGATGTAGCGATAGAAAATGCCTCTATTGTAGTGCTGAATTTTACGCTGCAGTTTATCCCGCGCGAGCAACGCGACGATGTCATTCACGGAATTTACGAGGGCCTGCAACCGGGTGGCATCATGGTGCTGTCGGAGAAAGTACAGTTTGAAGACCCCCATCTTGATGCCCTCAATATTGATTTACACCACGAGTTCAAGCGCAGCAACGGCTACAGCGATCTGGAAATTGCGCAGAAGCGAGATGCGCTGGAACACGTTTTGCTGCCTGAGACGCTGGCAACCCATAAAACGCGTATCGGCAACGCAGGCTTTGGCAGCTGCGACGTGTGGTTTCAGTGTTTTAACTTCGCCTCGATGATTGCGCTTAAATAGTGAATTACCAACCGCTTATCGCAAAGTGGCAGGACGCCGAACTGGCAAGTTGGGCAGAATTACTGCCGGCGCAGATAGAAACAGGGCTTTCCCACCAACGTTATGGCGATCTGGCGCGCTGGCAATCCGCCCTGGACGCACTGCCTGACATTACCCCCGATACTACTATTCTGGATGCAGCCCGTGTCGGGGCAGCCACAGACTCACCGCTGGATGCACAGATCATGCAACAACTGCAGGACGCGCTCATGGGTTTACACCCCTGGCGCAAGGGTCCTTTCGAACTCTTTGGCCTGCACATCGATACCGAGTGGCGATCAGACTGGAAATGGGATCGAATACTACCCGCACTCGATCCACTGGATGGAAGACGAGTACTGGATGTGGGCTGCGGCAGTGGCTACCACTGCTGGCGGATGCGCGGCTGCGGCGCCGATGAGGTAATCGGTATCGATCCTACGCCCTTGTTTGTGATGCAGTTCTGGGCACTACAGAAGTATCTGAACGAACCGGATATCTGGGTGTTGCCGGTAGGCATAGAACACGTACCCGCCAAGCTCCATGCCTTCGATACCGTATTTTCGATGGGCATACTCTACCATCGCCGCTCGCCCATGGATCACCTGATGGAACTGCGCAACTGTCTGCGCCCCGGTGGCCAACTGCTGCTGGAGACACTGGTTATAGAAGGCGAGGAAGGCGCTGCACTGGTACCCGAGGGCCGCTACGCACGAATGGGGAACGTATGGTTTCTGCCCAGTTGCCCAACACTGCTGGGCTGGCTACGCAAGGTGGGTTTTATCGATACCGAGATTGTGGATGTGGCGACCACCACTACGCAGGAGCAACGCAGTACCGACTGGATGCGCTTTCACTCGCTGGCAAATTTTCTCGACCCAAATGATTCCACTCAATCCATTGAGGGCCATCCGGCGCCCAGGCGAGCTGTTATCAGCGCCCGGGTTCCTGGATCAATGTAAAGACTTCTCCAAGCGGTGCTCGTGGAAAACATACTCGAACACTTCTCGGTAGCTGCGCGCGAAATGCACATTTATTCCCTCACGCAGAAAGTCCGGTAATTCATCGAAGTCACGCCGATTGGCGTGAGGCAGGATTAACTCCATGATCTTGCCGCGCCGCGCTGCGATGACTTTCTCGCGGATACCGCCAACAGGTAGCACCTGACCGGTAAGCGTCAATTCACCTGTCATCGCGAGCGGCCGTTTGATGCGCTCCTTGCGTGCCAGCGATACCAGCGCCGTTGCCATCGTTATTCCTGCACTGGGACCATCCTTGGGTGTTGCGCCAGCAGGCACGTGCATATGTACCATGCTCATATCGAAGAAATCCAGATCGCAACCGTAGTCTTTCAGATGCGCAATCACATAGCTGTAGGCAATTTCTGCCGACTCGCGCATCACATCACCAAGCTGGCCGGTCAACTTGAAGCCGCGATTGAGCGTATGGATCTGGGATGTCTCAATCGGTAATGTCGCCCCACCCATGGTCGTCCAGGCCAGCCCGGTGGCTACGCCAACACCCCGCAGCGGCTTTTCGGCAGAAAACGGTGGTTGCCCGAGCAGTTCCTCGATGTCTTTCTTACCTACGCGAAACCTGGTCTCATCACTTTCCAGCAGCTTCACGATGGACTTGCGCATGATCCGAGCGAGCTGTTTCTCGAGGGTTCGCACGCCCGCCTCACGGCAATAGGAATCGATCACATACTTCAGGCCAGCATCATTAATTTTCAGTTGATCTTCGCTCAATCCGTGACGATCCAGCTGCTTGGGCCACAAATGCTTGCGCGCTATAGACAGCTTTTCTTCCGCTACGTAGCCAGACAGACGCAGCGTTTCCATGCGGTCCAGCAGCGGGCCAGGGATCGTGTCGAGCTGGTTGGCGGTGCAGACAAATAACACTTTCGACAAGTCCACGCGCAGATCCAGATAGTGGTCGAGAAACTCACTGTTCTGCTCCGGGTCCAGCACTTCCAGCAGCGCAGACGCCGGGTCACCACGAAAGGACGCGCCAATCTTGTCGATTTCATCCAGCATGATTACCGGATTGGACACTTTCACTTCCTTCAATGCCTGGACAAACTTGCCCGGCATTGCGCCGACGTAGGTACGGCGATGACCCTTGATCTCGGCCTCGTCCCGCATGCCGCCAAGACTGAAGCGATAGAACTCGCGTCCCAGCGCGTCGGCGACGGAGCGCCCAATACTGGTTTTACCCACACCAGGCGGGCCGACCAACAACAAGATAGAACCGGCAATTTCGCCCTTGAAGGATCCCACCGCCAGAAACTCCAGGATGCGTGCTTTTACATCCTCCAATCCCTCGTGATGAGCGTTCAGCACTGTACGCGCATGCTTGAGGTCCAGCATGTCCTCTGACGCCAGACCCCACGGGACAGACGTAGCCCAGTCGAGGTAGTTTCGTGTCACGCCGTATTCCGGCGACCCCGACTCCAGCATCTCGAGTTTGTGCATCTCTTCATCTATGCGCTTGGCAACGGCTGGCGGCAACACCAGCGCCGCAATACGCTCACGGAACATATCCGCATCGGAGGTGCGATCGTCCTTGGAAATGCCCAGTTCTTTCTGGATGATTTTGAGTTGTTCGCGCAGGAAGAATTCCCGCTGCTGATCTGTGACCTTCTCGTTCACCTGGCTGGTGATCTGACCCTGCAGTTCCGCTACTTCACGCTCCTTGCGCAACAGCTGCAGTACTTTCTCCATACGCGAGCTCAACGGCAAGGTCTC
>CALINF010000282.1 GCA_938045215.1 uncultured Halieaceae bacterium
TAACCACGTCGGAAACCGTCACCGACATAGAGCAGACGGTCAGCACCGGCCAGGCTCAGCTCCTGGTTGAGGAAAGATTCGACTTCGTCTTCAGCCATGCCAGGATCAAGCACCGGACTTAAACCATCGATATCCACTTCCAGTCCACGCAGTGCTTTCTGCAGCGATTCCTGGAAATTACGGCCGAGGGCCATCACCTCACCCACCGACTTCATCTGCGTGGTCAGGCGGGAGTCTGCGGTATTGAATTTTTCGAAAGCAAAGCGGGGAATCTTCGTTACCACGTAGTCGATAGACGGTTCGAAAGACGCAGGTGTTGCCCCCCCGGTTATGTCGTTTTGTAACTCGTCCAGCGTAAAGCCCACTGCCAACTTGGCTGCAACCTTGGCGATCGGGAAACCCGTGGCCTTGGAAGCCAATGCGGACGAACGGCTCACGCGCGGGTTCATCTCTATTATCACCAGGCGTCCCGTCTCCGGATCCTGTCCGAACTGTACGTTGGAGCCCCCTGTCTCAACACCGATTTCACGCAATACCGCCAGCGAGGCGTTACGCATAATCTGGTATTCCTTGTCAGTCAGGGTCTGGGCAGGAGCAACCGTGATCGAATCGCCTGTATGCACGCCCATGGCATCGAAATTTTCGATCGCACAAACGATGATGCAGTTATCGTTTTTGTCGCGCACTACCTCCATCTCGAACTCTTTCCAGCCAATGAGCGATTCATCAATCAACAACTCTTTGGTGGGCGACAGGTCGAGACCGCGAGTGCAGATTTCTTCAAACTCGTCGCGGTTGTACGCAATACCGCCACCCGAGCCGCCCATGGTGAACGAAGGCCTGATGATGCAGGGAAATCCAATCTGGTCGAGAACCTGCTGTGCCTCTTCCATACTGTGGGCAGTTGCTGAGTTAGGCGTATCGAGGCCTATCCGCTTCATGGCGTCGTCAAACAACTGGCGATCCTCCGCCATGTCGATCGCTTCCTTGGTGGCGCCGATCATCTCCACGCCGAATTTTTCCAGTACGCCCTCGCGCGCCAGATCCAGCGCGCAATTGAGTGCCGTTTGACCACCCATGGTTGGCAGCAGCGCATCGGGTTTCTCGGTCTCGATAATGCGGCTTACGGTACGCCACTCGATAGGCTCGATATACGTAGCATCGGCCATAGCGGGATCGGTCATGATGGTCGCTGGGTTCGAATTCACCAGGATCACCCGAAAGCCTTCTTCGCGCAGGGCTTTGCAGGCCTGGGCACCCGAGTAATCGAACTCGCAAGCCTGTCCAATCACAATAGGACCCGCACCGAGTATCAGGATGCTTTTGAGGTCAGTTCTCTTGGGCATAGCGGTTAACTCTGTCCTGCTCTGGTTTTGATAAGCTCAATAAAGTGATCAAACAAGGGGGCTGCGTCATGCGGCCCGGGGCTCGCTTCAGGGTGACCCTGAAAACTGAACGCTGCCTTATCTGTTCGGTGAATCCCCTGCAGGGAGTCGTCAAAAAGTGATTTGTGGGTGATCCGCAAATTGTCGGGGAGCTGCGTTTCGTCAACCGCAAAGCCGTGGTTCTGGCTGGTGATCAAAACAGTACCATCGTCGAGGTTCTGAACCGGATGGTTGGCACCGTGATGACCAAATTTCATCTTCACGGTCTTGCCTCCACTGGCCAGACCCAGCAACTGATGACCCAGGCAGATACCAAACACAGGTATATCGGTGTCGAGGATCGTCTGGATAGCAGTAATTGCATAGTCGCAGGGCTCGGGATCGCCTGGCCCGTTTGACAGGAACACACCATCGGGCGCCATCGCCAGCACCTCTTCTGCCGGGGTTTGCGCAGGCACTACAGTCAGGCGGCAACCACGGTCTACCAGCATACGCAGAATGTTGCGCTTGGCACCATAATCATAGGCCACCACGTGCCAGGGCAGATCGGCGCTTACCGGGCGGGCATAACCCTCGCCGTGCACCCAGCTACCTTCTGTCCAGGTGTAGGATTCGGCGGTAGTCACTTCCTTAGCCAGATCCAGACCTTTGAGTCCCGCGAACGCCTTCGCCTGAGCCAAAGCGGCGGCTTCATCGATATTGTTGCCAGCCATCAGGCAGCCATTCAGGGCGCCTTTTTCCCGCAGGATACGAGTCAGCCTGCGTGTATCTATATCTGCGATGGCGACAATGTTGCGCGACTTCAGATAGTCGCTCAGGGATTGCTCATTGCGATAGTTGCTGGCCATCAGCGGTAGATCGCGAATGACAAGCCCGGAGGCGTGAATGGCAGAAGACTCGTTATCTTCCTCATTGGTGCCGGTATTCCCGATATGAGGATAGGTCAAGGTGATGATCTGGCGGGCATAGGAAGGATCAGTAAGAATTTCCTGGTAGCCGGTCATCGACGTATTGAACACCACCTCACCGACGGAATCCCCGTCAGCGCCAATTGCCAGACCGCTGAAAACGCTACCATCTTCAAGGGCCAATAGGGCTGGACCGAACAAGCATACCTCCAAGTATCAACAGAAATGTCGCTCGCGCGCGCCCGCAAAAAAGCGAGATGGGAAACCGCATCTCGCTTTTAGTCATAGTTAGTCTGCTCTGGTGTAAACCCTGGGCACACTGAACTCGGGGCGCAGGCCGAGTGTGTGGAAACTGGCCGAAGATTGTAGGTGATCGACCCGATCGTGTCCAGAGAGATGCGTACCTAACACCGCAAATCCTGCGATAAAGCACTTGCTTTAATCTGCGCTTTCTCTATCCTTACTGACTTTTCCAGCGGAGCACCTATTCCATGAGCTATTTCGGCGGTAAACACGCGGTCATTACCGGTGCGGGGTCCGGTATCGGCAGGGCTCTCGCACTACAACTCAACGCGCAGGGTTGTTCGCTGTGGTTGAGTGATATCAACGAAGACAACCTCGAGCAGACCCGCGCTTTGTTAAGCCGGCAATCACTGCCGATTGATACTCAGGTTGTGGATGTGGCAGATCGAGATTCGGTCCACGCCTGGGCGCAACGGATCGAGGAGAATGCCACACACGTTGACCTGCTGATCAACAACGCGGGCGTCGCTCTTATGGCTACCGTAGAAGAGAATCGCTACGAAGACCTGGAGTGGTTGATGAACATCAACTTCTGGGGCGTGGTACACGGCACCAAGGCGTTTTTGCCGCTACTGAGAAAGTCCAAGCAAGGACATCTTGTCAATATTTCCTCGGTGTTTGGCATGATCGCGGTGCCGACACAATCGGCCTATAACGCCGCCAAATTTGCCGTGCGTGGCTACACCGAGGCGCTGCGCCATGAGATGGCTGACACCAACGTCCATGTGATGTGTGTGCACCCTGGCGGTATCAAGACCAATATTGTCGCCAGCGCACGAGGCGTTGATGACACGGAGCGGCAGCAGCGCAATGCAGACTTTACCGATTTTGCCAAAACCACGGCAGACTCAGCTGCACGACAGCTGCTAAAGGCCTGCGAAAAGAAGAAGAAACGATTAATGATCGGCAACGATGCACGCTATATTGCCCTGCTCACCCGGCTCTTTCCCGTCAACTACGCAAAGTTCCTGCCAATGGGCGAGGTTCAGTAATTGAAACACGCAATCCCGCTGTCTATCGAGTGGCGTCAACCACAATGACACGCGCTGCAGACAACCCGGACACACGAGCCACGCTGCTACACACTGCACTGCATCTGTACGCGCGTGAGGGGCTGCACGGCGTCTCTTTGCGCCGTATCGCCACAGAGGCGGGCTCACGCAACTCGGCAGCAATGCACTACCACTTCGGCGACAAGCTCGGTGTTATTGCAGCGCTTACCAACATGATCGCTGAGCAAATGACGAAGATCGCACAGGACATTCGCAATCATGAGCCCGCGCCGGGTTCGTTACATGATGCTTTTCGCAATGCCCTGCGCCCGCTCACGGAATTGCCGCAGCACTGCAGTTGGGGCACGGATGCAGTTCGTTTTATGTCATTGGCGATCAGCGAGAATAGTCCTGAAATTGCCGCGATCATGAATCCCATCTACACGCCGTTCTGGCGCACGGTCGATGGTCAGCTGGCGCAATTGCTGCCCGATCTGCCGCAACACACGCGTCAGCTAAGGCTCATGTTTATGAGCGTTAATGTGTTTCACGGTGCCGCCGAGGTGGCGTCGCTCGCCCATACGCCACTGGGTGACATGAGCCATCTTGACCCCGATACACTGCTCGATGAGCTGGTGGATTACCTGATAGGCGGCCTGCGCGCACCTACGGGAAATCGCGACTATGCTCCATTGAAATCGAATGTTTCACTGCAATAAATGAGGTTGTACCTGACATGAATGCTCCCGCAGACAACGCGCTCTTTGATCTAACGCTAACAGACGATCAGCGCATGAACCGCGAAACCGTACAGCGCTTTGCACAGGCTGACATAAGACCCCACGCAATGGTGGCCGACGTGGATCGCACAACACCAACGGGCTTTTACGACAAGACTCTGGAGTTGGGCCTGACGCTGATGCCGATTCCCGAAGCGCTGGGCGGCGCAGGCATTGATCGCTCACCCGTTTCAAATGTCCTCAACATAGAGGACCTCGCTCACGGCGATCTGTCATTGGCATTGGGTGCGATCAGCCCGCTGGCCTTCGTGAATACACTGATAGACCAGGGCACCGATGCTCAGAAAGAAAAGTACCTGCCAAGCTTTTGCGGCGAGTCTTTCCACGCGGCAACTACCGCCTTACTGGAACCGCGCGCCACTTTCGATCATCACGACCTGCACTGCGTGGCGGCCACCGTTGACAATGGTTACGAGATCAGCGGCGTTAAAACGCTGGTGCCATTGGGATTAAGCGCCGAGCTTATGCTGGTGATCGCGCAAATGGACGACGGCACGCCGGGCGCGTTCATCATCGAGGGCTCGCCCGATGGACTGTCGCGTACACCGGAGACCCACATGGGACTGGCATCACTCGAGGTAGCACGGCTTGAATTTGACAAGGTACAGGTGGAGGCAGATGCACGATTGGGTGACTCTGCATTCAACTTTGAGCGCTTCATTGATTTGTCCAATCTGGGTATCTGCGCACTGGCAGTCGGTACGTGTCAGGCAGTACTGGACTACGTCAAGGAGTACTGCAACGAACGAGTGGCATTTGGAGAACCCATAACCAATCGTCAATCCGTCGCCTTCATGATTGCTGATATCGCCATAGAGCTAGAGGCCATGCGTCTCATGACATGGCGCGCGGCAGCCCGGGCTGAAGCAGGACAGCCGTTTCATCAAGAAGCCTATCTCGCCAAGACATTTTGTGCAGAGCAGGCAATGAAAATCGGCACGGACGGCGTTCAACTGCTAGGCGGCCACGGCTTCTGTCGTGAGCACCCGGTGGAGATGTGGTACCGCAACCTCAGAGCTATCGCCATCCTCGATGGTGTGGCCAGCGTTTGATCGAACAGGGAGAAAAACAATGATTAATCTCGAGATTTCCAAAGGCCACCGTGAGATACGCGACGGACTCATGCAGGTATCGGAGCACATGATCAGGCCGCTTTCACGCAAATATGATCGGCAAGAGCACGCCTATCCCAAAGAGATGGAGGAAGTCGCAAAATTGCTCAAAGGCGCTCGCAGCGCTCGTGACAAAAAGGGAGGTGAGAAGCCACCTGCCGAGGGTGTGGTCAATGCGGGCAACCTCGGCGCCGTGACCAGTCTGGAGGCTTTGTGCTGGGGCGATGTGGGTCTGTTTCTGGGCATGCCCGGCAGCGGTTTGGGCAATGCCGCTATCAACGCCGTGGGAACACCCGAACAGGTTGAAAAATACGGCAAGTCCTATGCTGCCATGTGCATTACCGAGCCAGGTACAGGTTCTGATTCTGCGAACATCAGCACCACTGCAGTAGCCGATGGCAACGAATGGGTTATCAATGGCGAGAAAATCTATGTCACTGATGGCGAGCGCAGCGACACCCTGGTGGTCTGGGCCACGCTGGACAAGTCGCTGGGCAAGGCAGCGATCAAGTCATTTATCGTAGAAAAAGGTACGCCCGGCTGCGAGGTCACTCGCCTTGAACACAAGATGGGCATTCGGGCATCCGATACTGCGGCCATCAGCTTCAATGACTGCCGCATTCCGCGCGAGAATGTCCTCGGATCAGCCGAGGTAGCAACAGATGCTGAGGGTCGTAAAAAAGCCTTCGGCGGCGTAATGCAGACATTTGACAACACTCGGCCCCCGGTGGCCGCGATGGCCATTGGCGTGGCTCGCGCGGCTCTCGATCTTGCACAGGAACTGCTGCAGCGCGAAGGCGTGGAACTGCAATACACGCGCAAGCCAGGCAACAGCTCTGCCTTGGAAGCAGAGCTGTATCGTATGGAAGCAGACTGGCACGCGGCGCGCCTGCTGGTGCAAAAGGCTGCGTGGATGGCAGACAATCGCCAGCCCAACTCCATGGAAGCGAGCATGTGCAAAGCCAAGGCAGGCAGAATGGGGAACTATGTCACGCTCAGATGTGTCGAGCTCTGCCAGGGCCTGGGTTACAGTGAGGAATTCCTGCTGGAGAAATTTGCCCGCGACTCCAAGATCCTGGATATCTTCGAAGGCACGCAACAAATTCAGCAACTCATCGTTGCCCGCCGTGTTCTGGGCAAGTCGTCAAGCGAGTTGAAATAACCCGCTAACCCTCACGAGGCGCCATGACCGCGAGACTCACAAGGCATCAGCTTTCGATCCTGATAGTCTCGCTGATGGCGACCGGCATCGGCCAATCTCTGGTGTTTGCCATTCTCGCGCCGCTGGGCCGCGAGGTAGACCTGGGCGAGCTGCAGATAACCTCGATCATCGCGGTCTCGGCGCTGGTATTTGGCCTGTCTTCCCCTCGCTGGGGGCGCCTCAGCGACCGGGTCGGGCGCAAGCCGGTCATTATCACAGGGTTGATCGGTTACACCATTGGCACTTTGCTGTTCACCAGCGTCTTTTACGCGGGCTTAAGTGGACTACTCAGTGGCCTCACCCTGTACATCGTCCTCCTGTTAGCCCGCTGCAGCCAGTCGGTAGTCATGTCTGCCACTAACCCCGCCAGTACCGCCTACGCAGCGGATCACACCAGTCGCGATGAGCGCACAAGCACCATGGCAAAGCTTGGCACGGCTAACAGCATGGGCACCATTTTGGGTCCCGCCGTTAGCGGCGCGCTGGCGACTTTTGGCTTGCTCGCTCCGCTGTATTTCGCCGGCTGCCTGAGTGCACTGGCCGCCTTACTCATTTGGCGGCAGCTGCCATCCACACCGCAGGAAAACCTTGTCAGTAGACAGATGCGCGCACGCCTGCGCTGGCGAGACCCCAGGCTGCGACTGTATGTAATGAGTGCCATTGGCCTGTTCGTTGGTTTTTCGGGGATTCAGCAGACACTGGGCTTTCAACTGCAAGACAAGTTATCGCTTACCGGTATCCAAACTGCACAGATGACCGGGGCCGCACTGATGGTGTCCGCCACATTCACATTCATCATGCAGGTCACCGTCATGCAGCGGCTCAAGCTGAGATCACTGCAGTTCGTGCGGCTAGGCCT
>CALINF010000283.1 GCA_938045215.1 uncultured Halieaceae bacterium
TGGGAAAAGGCTTTGTTTAATAGCCGGTTGAACTTACCCGTGAGGCGACGAAAGTCCTTCAACGCCTGTTGATCGGCTGCGCTCACACCGCCACCGCTGACAGAATCGCCATCAATATTTAGCGCATTACCATCTACCGCCAGAGCTACCGTGGGCAGGTTGCTGCCCACAAACTCAAGACCATGCTGCTCCAGCTTCAGCTCCTTGATAAGCGCGGGCGACATTTGCGCCAACCACTGCGCGCAGCCCGGCGCAGTAAAACCCGGCGCAAATTCACGGTTACTGGCAGTACCGCCAGGTGCCTCGTTTGCCTCCACCACATGCACCTTGAGGCCTGCTTGCGCCAACTTGATAGCACAGATAAGACCATTGTGACCTGCGCCAATAACGATCACATCGAAATTAGTCATCGGCGTAGCCCTCCGGCACGGTGTTGGTTCGCCGCAGATCACGCAAAATCTCTCGCGCTGCATTCGCACCCGGAGCGGCCATCACGCCGCCACCAGGGTGCGTGCCTGAGCCACACATATACATGCCGCGAACGGGGCCCCGATACTGGGCGTAACCGGGGAAGGGTCGATTAAACAACAACTGATCAAACGTGAGCTCTCCCTGAAAGATATTGCCCTCCGTGAGACCCACTTCATTCTCAATTTCGCGTGGTGTACGTGTTTCCACATGCAGTATGAGATCGCGAAAGTCAGGGCTGTAGTTTGCAATCTGGTCCAGCACCGATTTTTCGAAACCGGCCTTGTCGTCGTCGGTCCACTCGCGACCCTGCACTTTGCGTGGCGCATATTGCACGAATACGCTCATCATATGTTTGCCAGGCGGTGCAACCGTAGGGTCGAACTGGCTTGGTATAAGCACGTCCAGATAAGGATCCTTGGACCAGGTGCCATCTTTCCAATCATCGTAGGCGCGCTCCAGACGTCCCAGAGAATCATGAAAATGGAGATCGCCAATCATCAAGCGACTGTCCTTGTCCAACCCGGTAAACGTCGGCAAGCCATCCAGCGCTATGTTCAGCTTGCCGGAGGAACCGCGAATCTTGAACTGCTCTGTACGCTTCACTACCGCCGCCGGTAAGTCCGAGGCATCCATGATGTCCAGGAAGGTCCGCTTGGGGTCCAGATTGGACACAACGATATCTGCGTGAAACTCGCGTCCATCCTTCAGGGCGACACCGCGCGCCTGTCCATTGCGCACGATAATGCGATCGACATTGGCATCACTGATAATCTCGCCATCGCAGGATTTAAGTGCCGAGGCTAATGCGCCTGATACCGCGCCCATGCCACCCCGGGCAAAACCCCAGGAACCCACGTTGCCGTCTACATCGCCCATATAGTGATGCAGCAGCACATAGGCTGTACCTGGCGAGTAAACACCCAGCGCTGTACCAATAATGCCACTGCCTGCCATATGCGCCTTGATCACATCCGACTCAAAGTACTCCTCGAGATAATCGGCCACACTCTTTGTCCAGAACCTCAGCGTATCGGCAAACCCCTCCTCGCCCATCTCCATAAAGCCAGCTGCATAGCTCGCCAGCTCCTTCAGATCGCGTGGTTGCAGCGATGTGGGGTCCGGGGGGCGTTTCATCAGGAAAGGTCTTATGAGGCGTGTCTGTTTCATGGTGTCGGCCGAGAAACGTTCGTAGGCATCGGCGTCGCGCTGCGAATGTCTGGCCATCTCGCGATGGCGCCGCTGGGCATCGGGGTACTTGCCAAAGTGATCACCATTGCGCATGAACGTTACGCCACCGCCATAGGGCACAACCTGCAGGCCGTGCCGCGGCAACTCCAGATCCCGGGCAATCTCTGGTCGCAGCAGACTACATACATAGGAGCAATTGGAGTAGGTCCAGCCCTCGTGCAGTTCTCGGCTGACCGTTGCACCGCCGATGTAGGAATTTCGTTCCAGAACCAGGACCTTGAGGCCAGCCTTGGCGAGATAGGCCGCGTTGGTAAGGCCATTGTGGCCTGCGCCTATCACGATTGCGTCGTATTTATTCAAGTGATTAACTGCCGATTGTGCGTTGAGCATGAGCGCACAACAGTAAGTGCCGAAATGCGATCAGTCAATCGTCTGATGGGGGTATTTGAATGGCCTGCCGGATGGCTTACGATAACCTGTGCAACCCGCTACACTCGTACGCGCAGAAGCAACAACGGCAAGGATATCCACCGTGATTACACATCTGACAATTCCCGTTGCCAGGCAGGGCCTGCACCCTATTACGCCTGTGGTCAGCAATGTGCTGCGCAGTGCCGGGCGCGACGAGGGGCTCTGCTCACTGTTTATACAGCACACATCAGCCAGCCTGTTGATTCAGGAGAACTACGATGACAGCGCCCGCATCGATCTGGAGAACTGGTTGAACAGGCTTGTACCTGAAAATGACCCGCTCTATACCCATACACTGGAGGGGCCCGACGACATGCCGGCCCATATCAAGAGCACGCTAACGGCCTCCCATCTCAGCATACCGTTCCAGAACCGTAAGCTTCTCCTGGGTACCTGGCAGGGCATCTATCTGTGGGAGCACCGGCATCAAAGTAGTGCGCGCACCGTGATTGCACACGTCTCCTGATGGCTCCGTCAGCCCAACTGCTCGCGGAGCCCGGCTCACTTCCACTGATCGACAAAAAGGGTCTGTTAGAAAAACTCACCGGCGTTCTGCCCAGCGACTGCATCATCACGGAGGAAGAATCGCTGCGCCCGTTCGAATGCGACGGCTTAACGCTGTACAAGGAAATGCCCTGGGTCGTGCTCCTGCCGCAAAACACGCAGCAGGTGCAACGCATAGTGCAGTTATGCAGCGCTGAAAACGTGCCTGTGGTGGCACGGGGGTCAGGCACGGGACTGTGTGCCGGCGCTATGCCACATCCCGACGGTGTGCTACTGGTTCTGAGCAAGCTCGACCGGATTCTGGATATCGATCCGCTGGCACGCACGGCACGCGTACAGCCGGGAGTCACCAACCTGAGCATTTCGCAAGCGGCGTCCAGGCATCAACTCTACTACGCGCCGGACCCATCCTCTCAGATCGCCTGCAGCATCGGCGGCAACGTGGCCGAAAACTCCGGCGGCGTTCACTGCCTCAAGTACGGTCTCACGGTTCACAACATCCTGGAACTGGAGATCGTAACGGCCGAGGGCGAGATCACGCGCATCGGCAACCAGTCACTGGACGCGCCGGGTTATGACCTGCTCGCCTTAATGACCGGCTCAGAGGGTCTACTGGGCATCGTCACTGAAATCACGGTCAAACTGCTGCCAACACCAGAACTGGCACGCGTGGTGATGGCCGGATTTGACAGCGTCGACAACGCAGGCAATGCGGTGGCAGGGATCATCGCCGCGGGCATTATCCCGGCCGGGCTGGAAATGATGGATAAGCTTGCCATACAGGCCGCCGAGGATTTTGCCAACGCGGGGTATCCACGCAACGCGCAGGCATTACTGTTGTGTGAGGTGGATGGCACTATTGAAGAGGTAGACGCCCACACAGCCAGGGTAGAAGCTCTATTGCGTGAATATGGCGCCAGCTCGGTGGTTGTGTCGCGTGATGAAGCTCATCGGGCGCTGCTGTGGCAGGGTCGCAAGTCGGCATTCCCTGCAGTTGGCAGGCTTTCACCCGACTACTACTGCATGGACGGCACCATCCCCCGCCGCCACGTAGCGCATGTGCTGAGTGAAATTGCACGCCTCTCGCAAAAGTACGACCTGCTGGTGGCCAACGTGTTTCACGCAGGAGACGGCAATCTACACCCGCTGATCCTTTACAACAGCAAGGACCCCGACTCTGTGCATCGCGCCGAGATTTTCGGAGCAGAGATTCTGGAGCTGTCCGTGGCGGTAGGCGGTTGCATCACCGGGGAGCACGGCGTGGGACTGGAAAAGCTGCGCCAGATGCCCGCGCAGTTCAGCACCACCGAGCTAGAGCAACTCGAAGACCTTAAACACGCATTTGACCCCGCGCTTAACCTCAATCCCGGCAAGGGTGTGCCAATTCTCAAGCGCTGCCAAGAGTACCGGGCACTACCCGACCGGCATCAGCATGACTGACTACCCGCAGGAATTCGTGGATCGCATCGCCAACGCTCGAGCCAGTGGGACATCCTTGTACATCCAGAGTGGCAACAGCAAGCGCCACTGGCTGGGGCGCGCACCTGAAGGGCAGACACTGGATGCATCGTCACACAGTGGCGTTGTTGACTACCAGCCATCCGAACTGGTGATCACAGCCAGAGCAGGCACAACCATCGCTGAGCTTACGGCTGTTACAGCCAATGAAAACCAGTACCTCGCTTGCGAGCCACCCGCTCTGTCTGGCAGAGCCACTCTGGGAGGGTCACTGGCCTGTAATCTCTCCGGGCCGGGCCGCCCCTGGGCAGGCGCTCTGCGAGATCATGTGCTTGGAGTACAACTCATCAATGGAAAAGCCGAGTGTCTTAACTTTGGTGGACAGGTGATGAAGAACGTTGCTGGCTACGACGTCTCGCGGCTGCAAGCCGGAGCTCTCGGTACACTGGGCCTGATCACGCAAGTGAGCATGAAAGTACTACCAAAGCCGGAGACCACAACAACCCTGTGCTTCGAGATGAATGCCACAGACGCACTACAACAGATGCTGCAGCATGCAACGGAACCCCGCCCGCTATCGGGGGCTGCATGGCTGGGTGAGGTGTTGTACCTGCGCTTATCCGGTGCAGAGGCTGCCGTGCGCACTACGGCGAAATTGTGGGGAGGCGAGCAACACGACGACCATAGCATCTGGCCAGAACTGCAGGAGCTGAGCTTCCTGCCCAACGAAACAAGCGTCACGATGGCCGGCGACACCTGCGCGCCTGTTTTCCGGCAATCCGTTGCACCCACCACAGCGCTTGCCGATATCACGCCGCTAGCGCTGAACTGGGCTGGAGCACAACGTTGGTAT
>CALINF010000284.1 GCA_938045215.1 uncultured Halieaceae bacterium
AACAACTGCCGTCGCGATGCTGTTTGTGGTGAACAGCATTCAGGACAGTTACCGGGATCTTGAATCACGCCTGAGCACCACGCAGATACCACCGTGCGCCTGCCTGGGCAACCTTGCCATCATGCAGCAAATCCTCAAGAACACGCTCCACTATGCCATTGTGATATTCGCCGTTGGCAGGTGGCGCCCAATCGTTAAGGAAACCCACTATTTCCGCAGTGGTTGCACCGCCACGATGGCCTACGCGCAACGCCAGAAAAACCATGGATTTAACCATGCGCATAACTTTGTCTGTGATAACAATAATTGGATTTTGCATCGCCTCGCCCTCTGCTGAGTTAACGAGGCACACCTTATCGAATGGATGCCCAACAGAGGATGGCTACAAGCGCCACCAGCATGGCCGAGAGCGACAATCGTTATATAGAGCAGGCGTGGAGCAGGCGTTGAGCGTCAGTCGTTATCGGGATGGTCGCGGTATTCTGCCGGCGCCAGCCCCGTCCAGCGCTTGAATGCGCGCGAGAAGGTACTAGGCTCGGAAAAACCGAGCATATAAGCTGTTTCTACTACAGATCGGCTGGGCTGACGCAGGTATTTACGTGCCAGTTGCAAGCGCGTGTCCTGCAGGAGATCCATAAAGCTTGTGCCCTCATCCTTGAGTTTACGCTGCAAGGTTCGATTGCTAACGCGTAGATCGTCTGCAATCTGATCCTGGCTTGGTGGTCCATCCGGCAGTCGCTCGACAATCTTTATAACCACATCCCGCGACACGCCCTGTGACAGAAAGCTATCAAGGTACGACTGGGTTTGCTCATCGTTTACACGAGCCAACTCCGGGTCCCCGGTTACCAGCGGGTCCATGATGTCGCTACGCACCCAGGTCATGCGGGTTCGCTCGCCATTAAACGTCACATGAGATGCCAGCATCGAGGCCCAACGATCTGGCTCTGCGGGGGTCGGGCGCTCCAACTCAATTGCCATCGGGGCCACGAACTCGCCCAGCGTCAATCGACACATACGCGCAATCATGCCTATGGCGAAGTCTCTACCTGCGTACGCAAAGTCGTCAACTTCGATAGTTCTGTCCAACATCACATGCACAAGCTCGCCATCTTCTTCGATATGCGGGTTCGCTCCGGTACTGATGAGTTTGCCAAAACGCACCATACGCCGAAGGCCATCATACACGGTGTCGCTGGCCAACCAGGCCAATCCAAGGCCGTGCAGAATCTGCGGCTGCATCTGTTCTGCCGCGACGAGGCCGAAGGCCTCATCCTCTGTGGCGGTTACGCATTCGTGCATGAACTGATTCCACAGGTCATGCGACAAACGCCAATCTGGCCTGGCCAGTCCAGCGGGATCAATACCAACTCGCTCCAATACCTCCATCGCATCGACACCCCGCAGTCGCAATGCCCGCGCAGCCGGCAGCACAAAGGTGGCGAGCATACTGTGTTCTATCAAGGGGGTATCACCCATGAGCCATTTTTATCCTAATAGTCGCCGGGGTTATGGTGACCGAGAGTGCACAGTTGGTGCATGACTCAGCCATAGAACCAATACGCAACACCGATCGCCGCTACAATGCCGGCAAAGTCCGCCGCCAGCCCACAGGCTAATGCATGGCGGGCGTGCCGAATGCCAACAGAGCCAAAGTATACCGCCAATACATAAAACGTGGTTTCTGTAGAACCTTGTAACGTTGCCGCCAACTTTCCTTGAAATGAGTCCACACCGAACGTGTTCATCGTGTCGATCATCATGGCGCGAGCGCCCGAGCCCGACAAGGGCTTCATCAACGCGGTGGGTAGCGTATCAACCCAGCGAGCATCTGCACCCAGTAACAACACCACGGCGCGAACAGCCTCCAACAGAATATCCAGAGCGCCACTGGCACGGAACACACCGATCGCCACCAGCATTGCCAACAAATAGGGAATAATCGAGATGGCTGTCTCGAAGCCCTGCTTCGCGCCCTCTATAAATGTCTCGTACACATTCACTGCCCTGCGATGCGCGACAACCAGAAACAGGATAATCAGCGATACGATCAGGAAATTACTTACCAGGCTGGACTGACGCTGCAGTTCAATAGCCGTCAAGGTAGAAAACCAGCCAACCAATGCCAGTAGAGCCGCAAAACCCAGACCCAGAGCACCAAGCAAAACTGTATCGCGCAGGTTGATGCGCTGCACCCAGGCAGTCACCAGCAAGCCAACCAGCGTGGAACAACTGGTGGCAATGAGAATAGGGATGAATACTGCTGCGGGATCGGGTGCGCCCATCTGCGCTCGATACAGCAGGATAGTTACAGGGAACAAGGTCACGGATGATGTATTCAACACAAGGAATAGAATCTGCGCGTTGGTTGCCACCTCCGGTGTTGGATTAAGTGTCTGCAGGTCTTGCATGGCCTTGATACCCAGAGGCGTGGCGGCATTGTCCAACCCCAGAATATTGGCAGACAGATTGAGGGTCATGGACGATATTGCAGGATGCCCGTTGGGCACATCGGGCATCAGTCTCGTAAACACCGGCGAGAGCAATCTCGCGAGTTTGTCGATCAGGCCGCTCGCCTCGCCCACTGCGACCACACCCAGCCACAATGCCATCAGGCCGATCAAACCGATCGCGAGTTCTACAGCTAGTCGCGCCATCTCAAACAGGGACGAGACCAAACGCTGGAACACTTCTGCGTCACCAACCCATAGCCA
>CALINF010000285.1 GCA_938045215.1 uncultured Halieaceae bacterium
AGTGTCATTTCCTCTGCGATCCGGCCCCCGAACAGGCTGCAGATCTGGCTGACAATATGCCGGCGACTGTGGCTATAACGGTCTTCCTCGGGCAGGAACATAGTGACACCCAGCGCTCTACCGCGCGGAATGATGCTCACCTTGTACACAGGGTCATGTTCGGGCACAAGACGCCCTACGATGGCGTGCCCTGCCTCATGGTAGGCCGTATTGCGCTTCTCATCCTCAGACATAACCATGGATTTGCGCTCGGCACCCATCATGATCTTGTCTTTGGCAAGTTCGAAGTGCTGCATTCCCACGGTGCGCACGTTGGCACGCGCAGCAAACAGCGCTGACTCGTTAACCAGGTTGGCCAGGTCTGCGCCGGAAAACCCGGGCGTACCACGCGCTATCTTGCTGGCATCCACATTCTCTGCCAAAGGCACCTTGCGCATATGCACTTTGAGAATCTGTTCACGACCACGGATATCAGGCAGTCCCACTACGACCTGACGGTCGAAACGACCGGGTCGAAGCAGCGCTGGATCCAGAACATCGGGGCGGTTGGTGGCGGCAATAACAATGACACCGTCGTTCGCCTCAAAACCGTCCATCTCAACCAGCAACTGGTTCAGGGTCTGCTCACGTTCGTCATGACCGCCGCCGAGGCCAGCGCCTCTATGGCGACCCACTGCGTCGATCTCATCAATGAAGATGATGCACGGCGCCTGTTTCTTGGCCTGCTCAAACATATCTCGAACACGCGATGCGCCTACACCGACAAACATCTCAACAAAGTCGGAGCCCGAAATAGAGAAGAACGGCACCTTGGCCTCACCAGCAATCGCTTTGGCCAGCAGCGTCTTACCTGTTCCAGGCTGACCGACCATCAGAACGCCTCGAGGAATTCGTCCTCCAAGCTTCTGGAAGCGACTGGGGTCACGCAGGAACTCAACCAACTCCTGAACATCTTCTTTAGCTTCATCGACCCCTGCAACATCGGCAAAGGTCGTCGTTATCTGGTCTTCGCCCAACAGGCGCGCCTTGCTTTTGCCGAAGCTCATGGGGCCACCACGGCCGCCGCCTCCACCCTGCATCTGACGCATAAAGAACATAAACACGGCAATGATGATCAGAATCGGAAAGCTGGCTACCAGGAGCTGTGTCCAAACGCTCTGTTGCTCTGGCTTGCGGCCTTCGACCTCAACCTTATGAGACAACATGTCATCCATTAACTTGGGATCTTCCACCATGGGGCGAATGGTCTCAAACATCGAGCCATCGTAGCGTTCTCCGCTGATCGTCAGTCCATCGACCACGACCTTCTTCACCTGGTCATTCTGGATTTCCTGGACAAAGTCGGAATACCCCACCTGCTCGGTTGGGCTCTGCATGTTGAAGTTGTTGAAAATCGACAACAACACTGCGGCTATCACGAGCCATAAAAGTAAATTTTTCGCCATATTATCCACTGCTGCTACCTCACATCGACACCGCCCGAATGGCGGGAGTGACAGCTTCCTACTCCTCGATTATAGCTGGAATTTTCACCGGTAACCGCTAGCTAATACGGGCACGGCAGGGGCCTGTTGATAACCCCTCTGAACTTGATACGCTCGTTCGCGGGAAACTTCTCACCGCAATTTACTACACTTGGGTCGACCACTCCATTTTTCAACCCCCCTTGAAGTCTCTCGCAACAATGTATACCTCACGCGACCGGGCTCGAGAGGCAGCTGGTTTACGGGTTACCACCCGGCCAAACAGCGCTCGAGTGTCGCTCATCAGCGCATCAAAGCCCTCGCCATGGAACACTTTGGCCACAAATGACCCGCCAGCAGGCAACACGGCTCGCGCCATATCCAGCGCCAGCTCCACAAGGTACATCGCCCGCGGCAGATCCACTGCTGCCATCCCGCTCATATTAGGCGCCATGTCTGACACCACAACATCCACGGAGTTACCCCCCAGATGGGCCAGAATCTCCTCAAATACCGACTCTTCGGTAAAATCGCCCTGAACAAAGTCCACGCCGGCAAGACCATCCATCGGCAGAATATCCGATGCCACTACGCGACCGTGATGACCCACCAGTTCTGCTGCCACCTGCGACCAACCGCCTGGCGCACTCCCAAGATCGAGAACCGTCATACCCGGGCGAATCAGCTTGTCGCGCTGTTGCAGTTCCAGCAGCTTGTAACAGGCACGCGAACGATAGCCTTCGCGTTGCGCCTGCTGCACGTAAATATCGGAGTGATGCTCCTGCAGCCACGCCTTACTGGAGGATTTCTTCTTCGCCATGGGATATCAGCTTTCAGTTTCGGGACGGAGCGCGCTTGTGTACACTACGCGCCCCCGGAAAGGTCCCATTGTAGCGCGGAATCAGCATGAGCAAGAGTGGCAAACAAGACATCAAGCAGCTAAGAGCTATTGGACATAAGCTGCGACCCGTTGTGACGGTGGCGGGCAAAGGGCTAAGCGACAACGTTGTAAGCGAAGTAGAGCGCGCCCTTAAAGATCACGAACTGATCAAGATCAAGCTTGCAGTCGGAGACAAGGCAGCGCGTATCGCCGTTACCGATGAGCTATGTGAACGCACCGGCTCCGAAGTGGTACAGAGCATCGGCAATGTGATCCTGGTACTGCGCCGCACCAAAAACCCCGATCCGGGTCTTTCAAACCTCATCCGCAGGCTTTAAGTCGCCGCTGCTTCACGCAGCGCTCTACAGTCGCTATGATCATTGCTAACACAGCATGCGAGACATGGCGCCATGGGAGAACTGCTCGAGTTCCCGTCACAACAAGCACAAGGCCTGGCCTACCTGGACCGACAACTCAGGCAATTGCTGGCAGCCAAGGGTGCCGATCAACCACTAATAGACTTTGCCGTTGGGCAACTCACCACCACCTATGCCGAGCTCAGCGAGACCGAACAATACAGCTTTCAGGTTGAACTGCCCGAAGGCCTGACGCCCGATGAAAGCGCTGCGCTGGCACAACAGATCAATGAGGGACTGGTGGGGCTAAGAGCAGAAAATCACGCACTCATGCTCAAGCTGGTTGCCCAATTGGTATTAGCGGAGGTACGCCTCTTTCAGCATGAGCGCGCAGATTGATTGGACGCCTGCAACGGCCAATCTCTAAATATGCTGCACCTGATCGATCTCATATTCGATATCGCCACCGGGTGCTTTCACAACCACCACATCACCCTCTTCTTTGCCAATTAACGCACGCGCGATGGGCGAGCCAATGGAAATCAGGTTGAGCTTCACGTCGGCCTCATCTTCGCCCACTATCTTGTAGGTAACCGTTGCGTCGGTTTCAAGATTGATAAGGTCGATGGTTGTGCCGAATATTACCTTGCCGGTTTTGGGTATCTTGGTCACGTCGATAACCTGGGCATTGCCCAGCTTGCCCTCGATTTCCATCACCCTGCCCTCGTTAAAGCTCTGCTGCTCACGCGCGGCATGGTACTCGGCATTTTCCTTGAGATCGCCATGCGCCCGTGCCTCAGCAATTGCCTCGACGATCCGGGGACGATCTACCTTCTTGAGATGCTCGAGCTCCGCGCGCAGCGCAGCCTCACCCGCTACTGTCATAGGTACCTTGTTCATGCACCGATACTCCCATGAAGATCTTGCAGGCGACGGACGTTTTTGTCGCCCTCTCGTTTTAACGACATACAAATAGCCTCAGCCGCCGCAAGCGTTGTCGTGTAGAACACGCGGTGCGCTTCGGCACTCGCCCGAATAGGCGCCGAGTCGGTAATGGCGCGACGACCCTCGGTGGTATTCACAATGAAATCCGCCTCGTCGTTCTTGATCATGTCAACAATGTGCGGGCGTCCTTCCAGTACCTTGTTTACGCGTTTCACGACCAGGCCTGCCGCTTCCAAAGCGTCGGCTGTACCGCGGGTAGCCGCTAGAGAAAACCCCAGGGCCGATAGCTCACGCGCCACTTCAACCGCTCCGGGCTTATCGACATCACGCACACTGAGCAAGACTGTGCCAGATCGGGGAGCCGGATCACCGCCAGCCAGTTGGGCCTTGGCGAATGCATCGGCAAACGTGTCGCCAGTACCCATGACCTCACCCGTAGACTTCATCTCCGGGCCCAGGATCGGATCCACACCAGGGAACTTGTTGAACGGCATGATCGCTTCCTTCACGCTGAAGTAAGGCGGCACTATCTCGCGAGTGAACCCCTGCGAGGCCAGCGACTGACCCGCCATGCAACGTGCGGCGATCTTGGCAAGCGACGCGCCAATACACTTCGAGACAAAGGGAACCGTTCGAGACGCCCTGGGATTCACCTCAATCACATAAATTTCATTGTCCTGCCAGGCCAGCTGCACGTTCATCAAACCGCGAACACCCAGTTCAAGTGCCATACGCTTTACCTGCTCGCGCATCTCATCCTGCACGTCAGGAGCAAGACTATAGGGAGGCAAAGAGCACGCAGAATCACCCGAGTGCACACCGGCTTGTTCAATGTGCTGCATAATCGCGCCAATCACGACCTGCTCACCGTCACTGACTGCGTCGATATCGATCTCTATCGCCGCGCTGAGAAAACTGTCGAGCAGTACCGGGGCGTCATCAGACGCCTGCACCGCGTCACGCATGTAGCGCAGCAGGTCTTCCTCGCGATAAACAATCTCCATCGCCCGGCCGCCCAGCACATAGGACGGTCGCACAACCAGCGGATAGCCGATCGTTTGAGCTGCCGCAATCGCTTCCCCGGTGCTGCGTACCGTAGTGTTGGCCGGTTGTTTGAGACCCAGGCGCTGAATCATTTGTTGAAAACGCTCTCGATCCTCGGCGCGATCAATGGCATCGGGGCTGGTACCAATAATGGGCACGCCTTCTGCCTCCAACGCCCGCGCCAGTTTCAATGGTGTCTGTCCACCAAACTGCACAATCACACCCTTGGGCTTCTCAAGATCGACTATTTCGAGTACGTCTTCCAGTGTGACTGGCTCGAAGTAAAGCCGGTCTGAGGTATCGTAGTCAGTAGACACCGTCTCGGGATTACAGTTGACCATGATGGCCTCGTAACCATCTTCGCGCATGGCGAGCGCGGCATGCACACAGCAATAGTCAAACTCGATACCCTGGCCAATACGGTTAGGTCCGCCGCCCAGTACCAGTATCTTGTCTCTGTCGGTGGGTGCGGCCTCACACTCTTCCTCATAGGTGGAGTACATGTAGGCAGTGGCAGAGGCAAACTCCGCCGCACAGGTATCAACCCGCTTGTAGACCGGCCGAATACCCATCGCCTGACGGTGCCTGCGCACGTCATCTTCTGGCTGCGCCAGCAGTACGCCCAGACGCGAGTCTGAGAACCCCTTGCGCTTGAGTGCAAACATCTGCTGCTTGTTGATGGCGGTAAGCTCTACCGTCTTCAGGTTGTCCTCGGTAGCGATGATGTCTTGTATCTGTACCAGGAACCAGGGATCGACACCGGAGTACTTGTACACCTCGTCGACACTCATACCCGCACGGAATGCATCGCCGAGGTACCAGATGCGGTCGGGCCCGGGATTGGTCAACTCGGCAATCAGCTCATCCCGCAAGTCGGGATTGTCGACATCCATCATGTGCTCGAAACCGGATGATCC
>CALINF010000286.1 GCA_938045215.1 uncultured Halieaceae bacterium
GCCAGCACGGCCACGTCCTGTAAACCCAGATTAATACCCTGCCCGGCCAACGGGTGGATGGTGTGTGCGGCATCAGCGACGAGTGCCACGCCCGGCTGTACATAGTCAACCGCGTGCCGTTGCCGCAATGGAAACACCCGCCGCGGCGCACAGACCATAACCTCACCCAGACGATGTTCTAGCGCGCTGGCAATCTCCAGACAAAATTCAGCGTCAGAAAGGGCCATCAACTCGTCGGCTCGCGCATTCTCCTGTGACCAGACAACTGAGCACAGATGCGAGTTTTCAACACCAGACAAGGGTAAAAACGCCAGTGGGCCAGTGGGCAGAAATCGTTGCCAGGCCGTATCGCCATGATGCTTTTGAGTCTGTACGGTAGTGACTATCGCCTTGTGTCCATAGCTCCATTGGCGGGTCTGGAAGTTCATTAGCTCACGCACTTTAGACAGGGCGCCATCTGCTGCTACCAGCAGATCGGCACTCAAGCTGCGCCCATCGACCAACGACACCGTGACCACGCCGTAAGCATCGACCCCGCAAGCGGACAGTTCTGCCAGGCTGAACCGGATCACATCATTTCGCTCGGCAAGCACTGTGTTCAAAGCACTGATGATGGCTCTGTTCTCTACGATATGCCCCAGAAACTCCAGACCCAACTCGTCGCGGTCAAATTCGATCAGCCCCGTACCCTGGGCATCCCAGACCGTCATGTGATGATAGGCGCAGGCCCGGTATGCCAACACTCTGGACCAGGCACCCACCTGCTCCAGCAGCGCGGAAGACTTGGGCGTGATTGCACTGACTCGCGCATCGTAGTCCTGTACCGATGTTCCAGTGGGCAGCGGCGCGACAGACGGCCCCTGTGCTTCAATCAGACCGATGCGCAAGCCCTGGCCGGACAGGACACTGGCCAATGTCGCGCCAGCAATTCCGGCGCCGCTAATGAGGATGTCAAAGTCTTTTGCCTCAGGCATGGGGACTGACCATCGCGGCCATACCAGCGGCGTGACGCACAAACGCTCGTTTCAACGGCGGACTGATATCAAGGCCAGCCAAAGCAAGATCGCGCGCCACCGACAAGACGGGGTCCGGATGCATGAATAAACCCGGCACCTTGTCGCTGAACTGGATTGTCCTGCGCTGATCATCCGCTTGCAGTTCCTGATACTGCTTGAGCACCGACAGGTCACCCGGAGAACGCTGTTTTACAATCGCCCCGCTGATACAAGCAGACAACTGTGCCACATCACGCAGCGCAAGATTGAAACCCTGCCCCGCCACCGGATGCAGTGCATGAGCAGCATTGCCCATAACCACAACCCCCTGACGCACCTGCTCCTGGGCCTCGAGTAATGTCAGCGGATACACAAACCGCTCACCCACGCGCTGCAATCGGCCCAGCCGATACCCAAACCTATTCTGTAACGCGTGCAGGAAATCCGCGTCCGAACATTCCATCAATTGCGCTGCTCGCTCGGGCGGCAGGGTCCAGACCAAGGCACTACGCTCTCGGGCGTCAGGTACACCCACCAGAGGCAACAACGCAAGCGGGCCTTCATCGGTAAAACGCTCGAACGCACAACCAGCATGGCCTTTTCCCAACGCGATATTGGCTATGAGAGCAGACTGTCCGTAAGGTTTCTCCGAGGTGGCAACGCCCAATGCCTTGCGCAACGCTGAATCAGCGCCATCGGCAACCACCAGGAGATCGGCTGTAAGGCTATCGCCATCGTCGCCCTCGATAGTCAACGCTACCGACTCACCCGCCGGAGTAGCTGCTACTACCTTAGCCGGGTTCAGCAACTCTACGCGCTCCTGATCGCGCAGGGCATGCAACAGTGCACGCCCCAGCCAGGCATTTTCAACCACATAGCCCAGTGCGTCCCAGCCGTAGTCCTGCGCTGACAGCAAGGTGCTGCCGAAACGCCCTCGATTAGAGACGTGCACCGTCGCGATCGGGCACACCCACTGCGCCAGGGTGGGCCACACCGCCATCTGCTCATAGATCGCGCGCGAACTGTAGCTCAGCGCCGTAGATCGAGCATCGAAGGCCGGATGATACGCGGGGGGGGCCTCATCGTGAGGCAGGGCAAATCCCTCCACCAGGGTAATACGCACTTGGGAAGGAAGTTCATGGGCGAGCATGAGTGCGAGACTCACCCCCACCATGCCGCCCCCTGCGATCACAATGTGTCGAGGATGTTGCAAGGGCTCAGGCCGCCATAATCGCTTCAATATCATCAGCCGTTTTCGGCACCCCGGCGGTCAGAACCTCGTTGCCATCTGCGGTCACCGCCACATCATCTTCTATACGCACTCCGATGCCACGCCATTTGGCGGGCACCTTTTTATTGTCCGGTGCAATATAAATGCCTGGCTCCACAGTCAGTACCATGCCCGGCTCGAGGAGACGCCACTCATCATCAACCCGATAATCTCCGACATCGTGCACATCCAGACCCAGCCAGTGCCCTGCTCTGTGCATATAGAAGTCCTTATAGGCCTCGTTCTTGATCAATGTGCTGACCCTGCCCTTGAGCAGACCCAGCTTGACCAGGCCTTCCGTGATCACCTTTACCGTGGCGTCATGGGATTCATTCCAGTGATTGCCGGGCCGTACGGCTTCAATGGCAGCCAGTTGCGACTTCAAAACGATGTCATAGATTGCGCGCTGCTCCTTACTGAACTTGCCGTTCACAGGAAACGTGCGGGTCACATCTGCGGCGTAATACTCATACTCACAGCCTGCATCAATCAGTACCAGATCACCGTCCTTTAACTTGTCACGATTTTCCACATAGTGCAGGACACAGGCATTGCGACCGCCACCAACGATACTGTTGTAGGCAGGATGGCGCGCGCCTGCCATGGCGAATTCATGCTGTAGTTCAGCCTCAAGCTGGTACTCGTACACACCGGGACGACAAAATTGCATAGCTCGCTGGTGGGCGCGTGCGGTAATTGCACCGGCCTGGCGCATCAGGCGCAACTCGGCGGCACTTTTGATCAAGCGCAGATCATGCAACATATGATCAAGGTCGGTAAATTCACCAGGTGGAACCGCACCGGTTCGCACCTGAGCACGGATACTGTTCACCCAACCCATGATC
>CALINF010000287.1 GCA_938045215.1 uncultured Halieaceae bacterium
ACGACGTATCTACAAACCCCAGTATGCCATCGGCCACCGGCGCTAACTGGCGGTCTACGTAGTACTGATAGTCCAGCGGTGCCAGCGGCTGCTCCGCCGGTTCCGCGCCGGCACTGGTCATCACATACTCGACCCAACTACCTCTTGAAGCAGGCTTAAGCCCACGCTCTCGCGCCAGTCTGGCCGCCTGCACATGCGGTGGCACATTGCGCTCGTACTCATCGAGCTTGCGCCGCAGACGCTTGCGATATACCAGGTCTTGATCGCGCTCTCCGGCCACCACGCTGGCCGTAAAGCTGCGAACATAGTCCTCAAACGGTTCCTGCATGAATATCCTGCGATACAGCTCCTCCTGGAACTCACGCGCCGCACGGGTCCAGTCAGTACGCACGTTCTCCAGGCCCTTGAAGATGAGCTGGTCGCTATCACCCGCTGATCCAGAGCCAGACACCACGCCCGCGTAGCGCTTCTTACTGCCTTTGTCAGAGCCGCGTACCGTTGGCATGAGAAAGCGTTTGAAATGGGTTTCGAACTCCAACTCCAGCGCGCTGCTCACACCATATTCCGTTTCGATTCTCTCGCGCCACCAACCATTCAGCGCCTGCTCCAGCTGCCTGCCTGCGGCCAGCGCCTCTTCGTCACTGCCGGCCTCGTGAATCCACACAAACACAGAGTCGGTATCGCCGTAGATCACACGGTGTCCGGCGGCCTCTATGTAATCACGCGTATCCTGCAGAATCTGGTGGCCGCGTAAGGTGATGGAGCTTGCCAGACGAGCATCAAAGAACCGACACCCAGGCGTACCCAGCACGCCATAAAAGGAGTTCATAATAATCTTGATAGCCTGCGATAGCGGAGAATCAGACGCCGCTTTGGCGGCATCGCGTTGTGCCCAAAGCTCAGTAATGAGTTCTGGCAGAATATGCCCGCTGCGGGCAAAGCGCGCGCCAACAAACCCCTCGATCGTTTCACTCTCGGGTAATTGCCCAGACACCCCCAGCGCCAGACCCAGGGGATCGATTGCGAATGTGCGAATGATACTGGGGTACAGACTCTTGAAGTCGAGCACCAGCACGTGATCGAAAATGCCAGGCACCGACTCCAGCACGAACCCGCCAGGGCTACCCGTCTGATCAGTGCTGGCATTGGGGCCTACATAACCGGCCCGGTGCAGTCTTGGCAAATACAGATTGTCAAAAGACGCTACCGAACCGCCCAGTCGATCGACATTTAATCCGGTCATGGCCGAACGCGCGAGGGCAAAATCCAGCAGCGCGGTATGCTCAAAGATGCGCGACACCAGCTCACAGTCTTTCAGGTTGTACTCGGCCAGGCGGCTTTTGTCGGTCAAAAACAGCTCGGAGATTTCCTCACCCCGCTGGCTCCCATGCAGCAGTTTGCCCTCCCCCAATAACTCTCTGGAAACGTTTTCCAGTGAGAAACTTTCGAAGCGATAAAACGCGGCGCGCAGTAGCTCGATACCATCCAGGATAATCCTCCCGGGTATCATCGCGGTGCGCCGCTCTCCCTCGTCATCCAGCGTACGCCAATGCACGGGACGACTTTCCCGCCCCAGTTTCAGAGGGATATCCAGCTGATCGGCCACCCGCTGCAGGTACCAGGCGTCGAAGTTGACTACGTTCCAGCCAATGAGCACATCGGGGTCGTAGTTGCGCACCCACACCAGGAATCGGCCCAGAAGCTCAGCCTGCGTGGCACAGGTGGTTACAAACGACTGCTGGGCGCCCTCTCCCAGCATGAAAACATGCCGCTCCTCTCCCGCCGCACTAACGGCATGAACACCAATGGAGTACAGCTGCACACCCTGCATCGCTGTCTCGATATCAAAAGACACCACCTTGAGCGACGGCCGGTAGGAAGCGGGCTTGATTACCGGTTGACGAACAAGGCGGTAACCCGGCGCGTCCTCCAGATCGCCTGTGATCTGGGCCGAACCGGCTACAAACCGCTCCATCAGGAAGCGATCGGCCGGATTGATATCCGCCTCCAGTGGATCAAGACCCATATCACGCAGTGCGTCAGAGCACTGGCGGGCCTGACGATAGCTGTGGAAATAACAGCCATGTACCGGATCGCCATCGAAAGCTCTTAAGTCCAGCGCCTTCACCTCGAGGCGCTGCTGGGCTCGCAGCACAGATTGCGCCGCATCGAGTTCACTATGGCGCAGGAAGAACACACTGCGCTGTTCCTTTATCACACAGCGCAGGGGCCCTTCATCGGTGGCAAACCAGTACTCCAGCTCAATGCCAGCGCCGTGATCTCGCCAGTTCCGAGTGAGTAAAAAGCCCTGCAGAGTCTGTCTTGCCAAAAATTCCTCCGGTCTCTTCTGGCGCTATGACCACAAGCTGCCTTAAGCTTACACTCCTGTGACGTCCCCGCGCGCCGGTTTTCGGTGTTCGCACCAACCCGTCAGGATGAGAGTTCTATGGATAAGCCAGAAATCAAACAGGACCCGCTCTATCAACTGCTGCGCAATGAAGACATCAAGGCGTTCAATGAACAGCGCGACAAACTGGACACCAGTGAGTTGCGCAGCGGCGACTACCGCGGCCGGGATCTGCGCAACATGAATGCTGACGGCCTCGACTTCAGTGGCGCTTACTTTCGCAATTCTGATCTGAGCGGTATCGACTTTCGCAACACCAACCTCGAAGGTGCCAGCCTGCTAGATGCCAAGCTCTCGGGCACCTACTTTCCACCCGAACTCAGCCCCGATGAAATCCGGCTGTCACTGGATACGGGCACTCGAATGCGCTACAAACGCTAGCGTCCACGCAAGCAGGCTCACTGCCGCATTCAACCCTGCGACAGTAAATCCCGCAGATCGACGATCGCCGCATTGGCCCTGCCAATGTACGAGGCCATCACTAAAGAGTGGTTGGCCAGCATGCCAAAACCGGTACCATTGAGAATCATGGGGCTCCACACAAACTCCTGGGTGGCCTCCAGCTCGCGTATTATCTGCCGCATGCTGACCTCGGCATTTTTATTTTCCAATACGTCGGCAAAGTCTACTTCCGCCGCCTTCAGGAAATGGATCAGCGCCCAAACTGTGCCTCGCGCCTCATAAAACACATCGTCAATCTCGGTCCAGGGCGTTTGCACAATCATCTCACTGGCAACCGCCGTAGACTGAGTTGCCACTTCATCGCCCGCCAGATCGGTGTTGAGTCGGCGCTGGCCAACGCTGGCGCTGAGCCTCTGCGACAAGCTGCCCAGACGCGTATCAACTGTGGCAAGCCAGTACCGTAGGTTGTCGGCGCGCGCGTAAAACTGCGCATCACTGGCACTCACGTCAGACAGCCGCTTGAAATAGGCCCGGGTGTATTTCAGGCCAACACGGTATTCCGACTCAGAGGCAGGCAGTATCCAGCTGTCGGATTGAAAGTTGAAGCGTGGCTCGGCCAGAGCCAGGTCTTCATCTTCAGTCGACTGAGATTGCGAGCGGCTATGGGCCTCGCGCATCGCCCGGGCCAGGTCCCGGGACTGGATCAGC
>CALINF010000288.1 GCA_938045215.1 uncultured Halieaceae bacterium
TTTCCAGTATTCACTTTAACAGTGGAAAGACTCTCATCTACATTGTATGAGTGGGTCGATCTGAGTTGAGAGAACCTGCGAGGTGGTTCTCTATCTTGGCATTGGCCGCCGTGTCTTGCTCACTGAACTGCACGCCAATGCCCGCCGTACGGTTGCCCTGAGCCCCTTTGGGGGTCACCCAGACGACCGTACCTGCGATAGGGATCTTCTCCGGCTCATCCATCAGGGTAAGCAACATGAAGACCTCGTCGCCGATCTTATAGACCTTATTGGTGGGTACGAACAAGCCGCCGTTTTCAAGGAATGGCATGTACGCGGAGTACAGTACGGCCTTATCTTTGATAGTCAGCGAGAGTATGCCATTACGGCTTTTATGCGCATTCTCGTTCATTGTGAATCGATATCCCCTGTCGATACGTTTGAGTCTACCATTGGATCAGGCACTACCCAACACTGACTGCCACCGTCCGAGCGTGGTTTGCAGGTATAGATCACGGCTGGGGTTAGTGCCGCTTACCACCGCAGCCTGCCCCCTGCGCAACTCATCCAGCAATGTAAACATGGCGCGTGATGTCACGCGCTCCGTAGCGCTGTTTAGTCCCTGTTGAGCAGTCTGCCTCAGGCGTCGCTCGAGCTGCTCTATCATAAAGCGGGTCAGCTCCTCGAGGGAGGCATCAGCAAACACTGCACTCGCCTCAGATGCACTGACCTGGCCACTGATTAACTCTGCCAATACAGCCGCACGAGCCTTCAATGCTGCCCCGGCATCGGTGAGGTACAACGATTGCGCAAGGAGTGGTCGGCCCCCGGCGAGCTCGAGAAAATCGCTGGCGCCGGCTCCCTGCGTATCTCCAATGATCAGCGCCAGCCATTGCGTGGCCAACGTCGTATCGGGCAATGGAAACGCCAGCTGCTGGCAGCGCGAGCGTACTGTTGCTGGAATCGAGTGCGGCCGTTGGCACACAAGGATAATGTGCGTGTCTGGCGCTGGCTCTTCCAGACACTTGAGCAGCGCGTTAGCCGCATGAGTATTCAGGGTGTCTGCAGGTGCTATCACCAGCACCTTCCGCTGACCAAATGATGCGGTTTTCTGGCAGAACGCCAATGCCGATCGCACTTGATCAATTTTTATCACCCGGCTGGTGCCTTCGGGTTGCAGCCAGCGCAAGTCTCCGTGGGTCTGGTTGCGGCTAAGCTCGCAGGCCTTGCAACTGCCACAGTTGGTGCCGGCCTCGCTCTGGTGACACAGCAGCAGCCTTGCCAACGCAAGTGCAAAATGGTCTTTACCAAGACCCGCGCTGCCTGAGAGCATCAATGCGTGGGGTAACTGTCCGGCCTGCAATGCATTGTGAACTTCCTGCCATTGCCCTGCCTGCCAGGGTAACGGCGCACTCACAGCAGAGAGGTCTTCCAGGATCATGACAGACCGCCCTCACCGCCTTGCCCGCCGTCATGCTCATGCTCGCGCCTGCCCGCCCAGCAAGACAGCAATTCCTCACACACCGTATCAATTTGCGCCTGCACACGCTCGAGCTCCAAACCGGCATCAACCACCCGGTAGCGGCCGCTGCTCTCACGTGCCAACTGCAGGTAGGTATCGCGGACACGCTCAAAAAACGCTATCTGCTCGCGCTCAAAGCGATCGAGCTCACCGCGCCCTCTTGCCCGCGCCATGCCAATCTCCACAGGGGCATCAAGCAGCACGGTATAGTCCGGTCGCAAATCCCCTTGCACAAGTTGCTCGAGCTGTCGCACCAGCGCCGGGTTTACTCCCCGGCCGCCGCTTTGATAGGCATAAGTGGCATCGGTGAAGCGGTCACACAATACCCAGGTTCCCTGTTGCAGTGCGGGCAGGATAACGGTGTGCAAATGCTGAGCACGCGCCGCGAACATGAGCAGTAACTCGGTGATATCACTCACAGGCTCGTCCCGAACCTTCAGGAGTACGTCGCGGATGGCCTCGGCCAGCGGCGTGCCACCGGGTTCACGGGTCACCAGCAACGCAACGCCAGCATCAGTCAGAACACGGGTAATGTGTTCGATATTGGTAGATTTACCTACGCCTTCACCACCCTCAACGGTGATAAAAAGTCCCCTGGCTACCGTCATCGAATGTTCACTCCACAGACTGCTCTGCTGATCGAGCAGGCGACGATCGATAATCCTTGCGCCGCTGGAGCTGGTAGGCACGCACCGCCTCCTCATGCTCATCCAGCGTTACACTAAAGACATGACTACCATCGCCTTTGGCGACAAAGAACAGCGTATCGCCCCGCGCAGGCGATACAGCCGCGAAAATGGCTGCGCGCCCGGGTAGCGCGATTGGCGTGGGTGGCAGACCATTATGACGGTAGGTATTGTACACGTTGGACTGATCGAGCAAATCGGCGCGACGCAGATTGCCGTCAAATTCTTTACCCAGTCCATAGATTACTGTGGGATCCGTTTGCAATCGCATCCCCTTTCGCAGCCGCCTGATAAATACACCGGCTATTTCCGATCGCTCCGCGGCAACCCCGGTTTCACGCTCGATAATAGATGCCATGATCAGAGCATCGTACGGCGTCTGGTAAGGCAAGTCTGAATCGCGCTCTGCCCATGCGCTGGCCAGAACACTCTGCAGCTCTGCGCCGGCGCGACGCAAAATAGACAGATCTGTTGCGCCGCGCTCAAACTGATAGGTTTCGGGTAAAAACATGCCTTCCAGCGACTGCGGCGCGGTCAGCTCAAGCAACTGCGGGTCGTACTCGCCCTCTATCACATTTTCCAGTATCGGATCTGCTGCCAGAATATCGAGAGCCTGCGCGAGGGTTATGCCCTCGGGTAGTGTTACCTGATACTGCACCACCTTGCCGCTGCGCAGGAGCTGCAACAGCGATTGAATCGTGGCCGGCGGCGTGATGCGGTATTCGCCGCGTTTAACCTGCTGGTCCAGACCTGTCCAGCGTCCATAGGCACGCAGCAGTTGGGGGTATGGCACCACATCATCCCTATTGAGGCGCATGGCAACCGATCTCAGGGTTTCTCCCGCTTCAACCGTAAAGGTATACCCTTGCTCGGGTAGCTCAAGCGGCTGCTCCCAGCGACGCTGCAGCTCAAGAGCAGCAAACAGCAGGCCGGCAAGCAATACGGCACAGGCGATTAGCAGACGAATCAAGCGTCCACCTCTGCGTGCGCAGCAGCAACATAAGCTTCATGCAGGGCAATGCATACAGGATGCGCCTGCCAGTACCGGTCATGCAGTTGACCCACTGGACGAAAGCCCTGCACGCTGTTGGCGCAAAAAACTTCCTGCGCAGCACTCAAATCGGTCATTGTAATGAACTCCTCATGAGCAACTATCCCTTGCCCTGATGCCAGTGTATCCAGCAGCAACTGTCGGCGCGTGCCTGCGATTCCGCAATCGACTATCGGCGGCGTGACTATCTCACCATCGATAAGCGCAAACAGGTTGGCGCTACCCAAGGAATGGGGTCGCCCATTGTAGTCACAAAGCAGCATGTCGTCCCACACTGGCTCGTCAGAATCACCCACTCTACGCTCATTGGCAGCCAGAACCTGTTCCAGGCGACTGCCATGCTTTATACCGGCCAGCGCCGGTTGAACCCCCAGTCGTACTGACGCCAACCCTACCCGGGCCGGTGGCAGTTGTTGATCAAAAGGCAGCGACGGCGGCGTTAAGTAGAGCACAATCCGGGGTGTTGCCTGCGCGGGCGACAAATACCCGCGCTGCGCCCCACCGCGACTGACAGTTACGCGCACAACGGCCTCATCAATTTTACGCTCACGCAAGGTCGCGATAAC
>CALINF010000289.1 GCA_938045215.1 uncultured Halieaceae bacterium
GGTTAAAAATTTTAAGGTGGCGCAAACTGCAGCGATTGCGTGAGGATGCTGCATGCAGGATGGGTGCAATCCTTACGCCTCTTGCACAGATGTTATTCAAGTTGTGAGTCTCTACTTTAATTTTGACGCCCAGATAGCTAGCCGGTGTTTCATGGCCAGTTGCGAAATCTGGTCATGTGGTAATGGCTGGATGACTTTGTCGTGTACCAGCAGACGATAAATGTACTCGATTCTCTCACTCACCGAGTCAGTAGGCTCAAATTCAACGACGCCTCGTTCTTCTCCGTATTTCATACCTTCGGCTATTGCCTTTTTCACCATCTCTTTTTCATTCTTCAGTTTCTTCACGTTGGACGACTCCAGATAGGCCGGTGCGCGTTGTACGTCTATTATTGCCAGAATATGTTGTGTAAGCGTAGACCAACACGGCGGCAAAGTCGCGTTGTGCTAACTAATTTGGGCTAGATCGCCACAATTGAGCACGCAAAGGGAGGCTTTGCTAAATTCATGCTATAAATCCCCAAAGAGTGATTTGCCACGGCGTCTCGAACTGGGAAGACGCATTGGATGTAGTAAAGGAGAAAGATGACAATGGCCTATAAGTACGAAACCCTGGATGTTGCTATAGACGGCCGCCTGGCGGTTGTAACGATCAATAATCCCCCCATTAATGTGATCACCATGTCGCTGTATATGGACTTGATAGCATTAACGCAGGATCTGGAGAGTGACCCTGACCTATCTGTCGTGCTGTTTAAGAGTGCCGATCCAGACTTCTTTATTGCCCACTTTGATGTTGAGCTGATTCTTACTTTTCCCATTGATGAGCCTGCCGAGTATGAAAAGGAGTTAAATGACTTCCATAAACTTTGTGAGCGCCTCAGAACCATGAATAAGGTGACTATCGCACAGATCGAAGGTCGGGTTGGGGGAGGAGGAAGTGAGTTCGCCTCCAGTATGGACATGCGCTTTGGTGTTAGCGGAACGACGATTGCGAGCCAGATGGAAGTGCCGCTTGGCATCTTGCCCGGCGGTTCGGGTACGCAGCGATTACCTGCGCTGGTGGGTCGAGCGCGTGCAATGGAGATTGTCCTCGGTGCACAGGATCTCGACGCAGAAACAGCTGAGCGCTGGGGCTATCTGAACAGAGCACTGTCGGCAGACGAGATCGATGCCTGGGTCATGAGTCTGGCAAAGCGAATCGCAAGTTATCCTGTGGCAGCTGTTCGGCTGGCAAAGCAGAGTATCAATGCTGCACAGGCTGACCCAACCGATGGTTTGCGCGAAGAGGCCTATCTGTTTCAGCAATTGCTGCGTACAGACGATGCTCAGCAAAAAATGAGCGCGTTTATGGCGATGGGTGGTCAGACACGAGAGGTGGAGCTAAAGGTAGGCGAGCTCGTCGATCACTTAACGTTCGAGTAGCCCGGCGGTTACTGCATCGGCAGGTCAAACCGCTCGCGCAGAAACCGGGCGATACCGTCTTCGTCATGGTGTCCGATAATGGCGGTTGCTGCCGCCTTCACAGGCTCTTTGGCATTTTCGGGTGCATAGGCCTCGTCGGCTTTTTCGAACATGCTCAGATCATTGTCGCTATCGCCGAAGCAAATCACCCGTCGAAGATTCAGCTCGTTTTTTAGCGTGGTTACTGCGTCTCCCTTGCTGCCATCGCTGTGATGAATATCTACCCAACACAGGTTTTTGTCTTCGATAGCAACGCCCATGTAAGCGACAAGATGGGGTTCTGGTTCCACCATGGCAACCACTTTTTCAATCGACTCGCGTTCTCCAATCGCACTAACATTGGTGATCTCTGCATCCCCGGGAAGATCCTGCGCGGGCAGAATCGGCAGGCCACGCTCTTTGGCGAACATCTTTACCAGATTGCGCTCTACATCGTTCAGAAGTGGCGTGTGGTAGATAGCGTGTCGTTCGCCGCGCTCAAGTGTGAAGATGAACGGTGTGGTGTTCTCTGCAATAAAAGCACGCAGCACGTGCTCGACCTCATCCTGAGTCAACAGATAACTGTGACTATATCCAACAGAATCGGGATTCCAGATAACCACCCCATTTTTATAGATCTGCGGCAGGTCGAAGCCGTGACCCTCAATAAGGTTACGCGTAGCGTGTAATGTGCGCCCGGTGGCAACGGTGTAGGCGATGCCACGTTCGTTGAGCATCGCCAGGGTGTCGCGTGTATAGTCAGAAATGGCTGAACTACGGTTCAGTAGTGTTCCGTCCAGGTCGAATACGATCAGATCCACGGAGTCCCGCCTGTTGTTTTTGTCACTGGGTTAGTGCACCTGAGTGAGTGCGAGGTCTGCTACCAGAGCGCGACGCACATCGTCGCTTACCGATTGAGCGCCGATAGGATAGGCGGAGTGCTCGATGCCCGCAAGTATGGCTTCTCCCTGATGCGCGGCAGCGATCATAGCGGGTGTTAGCTCGAAGCGCAGAAAATGCACTGATGAGGTTTTCTCGTCGTTACTGCGTTCCATATCCTCGTTTGCAATCGCGTACACCCGATCGCCATCGCCAACTTGCAGCCAGACTTTGTCTTCAATACCTATCATTTGCGCCAACTGCTCTGCGCGTTCGGCGGGGTCCTCATATTCGATCATAAAGGTGGCTTTCCAGTTGTGACCATCCGGAATGAGGGGATTGTAAGCGTCCAGTTCTTCCTGGATACCGGCTGCCTCGAAGACCTTCTCAATGCGCAGCATCTCCTGAATCTGGTATTTGATGGTGAGCGCATCTTCAAAGATCAGGCGGGCATGATCTCCCATGGCTAGCTGGCGTGTCTTCTTATGCGCCATAACTTGTGCACGAAAGGCGGGGCGCTCCTGCGCATAGTCTTCCAGCGACCAAAGATCTGCGCGCGACAGTGTGCTCATGTTTAATACCTCTCTCATTACAATCCGTAGGCCATTCTCAATAGAGTCATGGGGTGGTGCGCCTTGTCGACCGTCTCCGACAACTCGGCGATCTGTGTGGCAGCCATGGGGCAGTCGCTGGTGAAATGATCTGGCGCTTGCTGATCGACCTTGCGTACCACAGGTCGGGCTATTTTAACCGACTTGTCGCGTGTTTCCTTTTTGATCGCATAGGTGCCGTCATGGCCAGAGCAACGCTCCTGTGCAGTAACCTCGGTATTCTGGATGAGGTTCAGCACATCCCGGGTTTTCAGGCCGATATTCTGTACACGCTGATGACAGGCGACCTGGTAGGCAATATCGCCCATGGCCTGTGGAAACTCGGTTTTCAACGCGCCACCTTTGTGCCGTTTCCACAGATACTCGAAGGGGTCAAAGAAAGCGGCCTGCACCTTTTTGACGTCCTCATCGTCGGGGTACATGAGAGGCAGCTCCTGCTTGTACATCAAAACACACGATGGAATGGGGGCGATCAAGTCATAGCCCTCGTCAACCAGCTTCGCCAATACGGGGATGTTCGTTTCCTTGAGCTGGTTTACTGTATCGAGGTCACCCAGTTCAAGCTTGGGCATACCACAGCACTTTTCTTTCGGCACGATATCGATGTGAATACCGTTGTGCTGAAAGACTTTGACAAAATCAGCGCCGATCTCGGGGCTGTTATAGTTGCCGTAGCAGGTAGCATAGAGCGCGACCTTGCCGGTTGTCTCCCCTATGGCTTGCGGCGTTACATCTTTGATCATTTTCTTTACGCTTTTGCGCAGAGTTGTGCTGTGAAACTGTGGAACAGGTGCCTCGTGATGAATACCCAGGGTTGATTCAAACACCTTGCGCATAGTGGCGTTTCGGTTCACGGCATTCACAGTGATATCTACCAGGGGGATAGAAGTTAGCGAAAATACGGTGTCGGTACTGGTCAGCACGCGATCACGCAGTCTCGCACCTTCTTCTTTGAATTTAATCGCTTTGGCCCGCAGCATCAGATGGGGGAAATCCACGTTCCACTCGTGTGGTGGCACGTAGGGACACTTGGTCATGTAGCACAGGTCGCAAAGGTAACACTGGTCAACCACCTTGATGTAGTCGGCCTTATCGACACCATCCACCTCCATGGTGTCGCTCTCATCTACCAGGTCGAACAGAGTAGGGAAGGAGTCACACAGGCTGACACAGCGGCGACAGCCGTGGCAGATATCGTAGACGCGCTCCAGTTCTGCCTCTAGTGACGCCTTGTCCCAGAAATCATCCGATTTCCACTCAATAGCGTGCCGCGTAGGCGCTTCCAGACTGCCTTCTCTCACAGGTGCTCTCCCGTGTATTTTTGGGTGCAAAAGAGTGGGCCCCAGACGGGGCCCACCAAAGATGTGGTTCGCGGACTACTCGTCCAGATTGTCCAGCGCCTTCTGGAACCGATTGGCGTGACTGCGCTCCGCTTTGGCCAGAGTTTCCATCCAGTCTGCGATCTCATCGAAGCCTTCATCGCGGGCAGTTTTGGCCATGCCTGGATACATATCTGTGTACTCGTGCGTTTCTCCGGCAATCGCTGCTTTAAGATTGTCGGAGGTGCCGCCTATAGGCAGGCCAGTGGCCGGATCACCTGTTTCCTCGAGATACTCGAGATGGCCGTGAGCATGCCCGGTTTCGCCTTCTGCGGTGGAGCGAAACACAGCGGCTACATCATTGTAACCCTCTCCATCTGCTTTTGAGGCGAAATAGAGATAACGGCGGTTAGCCTGACTTTCGCCAGCAAACGCATCTTTGAGGTTCTGTTCTGTTTGGCTACCTTTCAACGACATTGGTACTCTCCTGTTATTTGAAAAGAACGGGGAATGCTCCCTGCGTATTAAAAGTAGTCCAACATAGTTTTTCCATCCAGAAGAAAATGTCGCTAAAATCGATCGAGTTTATCGATTGTCAGAGCCTGTTTGAATCAGAGGTCGAAGTATGAGTAGACAGCCCACGCTGAAACAACTCAAGTATTTGTGCGCGGTGGCGGAACACGGCCATTTCGGTCGTGCGGCCAAGGCCTGCCACGTATCGCAGTCCACCTTGAGCGCCGGCATCATTGAGCTGGAGGAAGTGCTGGGTACGTCACTTGTCGAACGCAACAATCGTCAGGTGCTGCTGAGCGGCCTCGGTCAGGAGGTTGTGGCCCGAAGTCAAGAAATTCTGTTACAGGCAGAGGACCTCGTTGCTCTGTGTGATGCATCCGCTGAGCCGTTTACCGGCAAACTCAGACTGGGTGTTATTCCCACGATAGCACCGTTTGTATTACCGCGCTTACTAAAGAGCTTGCGCAGCAAGTATCCCGATTTCCAACTGTTCATACGTGAGGACCTGAGCGGCCATCTGGTGGATGCGCTATATCGGGGAGAGGTGGACTTGATCTTGCTTGCTCTGCCTTTCCCAGCCGAAAATGTCGACACTATGGCACTGTATGAGGATGACTTTGTACTGGCGAGTCCAGCATCCAATGTGTTTTCTGCCAGTGCCGAGGTCAAGACATCGCAGCTCAAGGGGGAGGAGCTTCTGCTGCTGGAAGACGGCCATTGCCTGCGCGATCACGCGTTAGAGGCGTGCAAACTGCGCGACGCTGATATTTCAATCCCTTATCAGGCGACCAGTTTGAATACCATCGTACAAATGGTTGCCAATGGCATTGGAGTCACACTGTTACCGCGTATGGCACTGGACGCGCATATCCTGTCGGGAACCGATGTGAGCGTTTATGAATTCAGCGAGAAAAATGTATCGAGAACGATCGGTTTGATGTGGCGTAACAAGACGCCCAGGCAACATGAGTTTCGCTTATTGGGCGACTTTATCAGCCAGTGCCACGCTCACTAGCCTACGATTATTGACCCACGATGCTGCGCACGATTTCAAGCGTCTGGCTAAGCTCTTCGTCGCTCATCGCCGCCTGTGTAACATAGCGGATCAGCCCGTCTTGATCTAGTACAACCAACACAGAGCCTTTGTCACCCAGCCCCCACGTGCTGGCACCGGTGCCGTCCTTGTCCAATACCATGGTAGCCAGCGGGAACTCCTTCTTTTTTGACTCCACTTGGGACACCACGAACCCGGTCGTACCCCACATAGCTGCGTCCAGGTTGACCAGCGTAGTCACGTGATAGGTGTTCGTTTCCAGATTGTCTTGCAGTAGGTCGGTAAATGGCTCGAAAATCTTGCTGGCGCTCTGTGTACCGGGGAAGTATTGCAGAACGTGGGCTTTGCCGGGGTTTGCGCTTGATGACCAGGCAACGTAATTGAGTTCATCCTGGGACAGTGTGATCTCACCTTTCTCTTCTATCACGACTGCAGGCAACGGATTGCCGACTTCGGGAGAGCTTGCGTTGGCAGCCAGCGCCACAGGTAGCAGAGTCAGTACGACCAGGCAGTGAAGAATTCTGGTGAGGAAGTGTTGAGAAATCATAGCGAGTCTCCTGTATTTGCCGATAGCGCGCTAGCGGCGACGTCTGGTGGGTTTTCTGCCTGGTTTTTTATCCGGGTTGCGCGGCAGGCCATTGTGCTGTGTCGCGAACGTCTGCGTGCCTGGAGGTACTATGCCATGACGTTTTGCGGGCTGTCGAGTTGGGATCAAATGCATCTTGCCGTTACCAATAAGGTCCGAGCGCCCCATTTTCTTTAACGCCTTGCGCAGCTCTGGCCAGTTGTCCGGATCGTGATAGCGCAAGAATGCCTTGTGCAGCTTGCGCTGGGACAAGCCCTTTACCGTGGGCATGGTATCGCTGCTGTGGGTCACCCGCTTTAACGGATTTTTACCGCTGTAGTACATTGCCGTGGCCGTCGCCATGGGGGACGGATAGAACGTTTGTACCTGATCAGCACGAAACTTGTTGCGCTTCAGCCACAGTGCCAGATTCATCATATCTTCCGTACGTGTGCCGGGGTGCGCTGCAATGAAGTAAGGAATAAGGTACTGCTCTTTGCCCGCTTCTTTTGAGTATTTGTCGAACATCGACTTGAACTTGTCATAGCTGCCCATGCCCGGTTTCATCATCTTGGACAGTGGGGCATTCTCAGTGTGTTCAGGTGCAATTTTCAGGTAGCCGCCCACGTGATGGGTGACAAGCTCACGCACGTACTCAGGTGTCTCTACGGCCAGGTCGTAACGCAGCCCGGATGCAATTAGTACCTTCTTGACGCCGTCCACATCCCGCGCACGGCGATAAAGGTTAACCAATGGCGTTTGATCAGTGTTGAGGTTTTTGCAGATTCCCGGGAAAACGCAACTGAGTTTGCGACACTTCGCCTCAACCTCTTTGCTCTTGCAGGCAAGGCGCCACATATTGGCCGTGGGTCCACCCAGATCAGAAATCACGCCCGTGAAAGCAGGCGATGTATCGCGAATCGCCTCGACTTCGCGAATGATAGAGTCTTCGGACCGATTCTGGATGATTCGGCCCTCGTGCTCCGTGATTGAGCAGAACGTGCAGCCTCCGAAACAACCGCGCATGATGTTAACCGAATGCCGAATCATCTCGTAAGCGGGAATTGATGCATCGCCATACGCAGTGTGCGGTAGTCGGGTGTAGGGTAGCTCGAACACCCAGTCCAACTCTTGCGTTTCCAGTGGAATGGGTGGGGGGTTTAGCCAGACTTCCCTATCGCCATGGGCTTGAACCAGAGCGCGCGCATTATAGGGGTTCGTTTCTTTGTGCAGTACACGAGAGGCATGAGCGTACAGTGCACTGTCTGCTTTGACCTGCTCGTATGAAGGGATGCGGATGACAGCACTTTGCGTTTCTGTGGCTACGTCCATTAGCTTCACGGGCTCAGCAACTGCCGTATCCGCGTTCGCCGTTTTTGTCTCGCATACAGCCCC
>CALINF010000290.1 GCA_938045215.1 uncultured Halieaceae bacterium
CCATTGTGGTTGACCCCGGACGCAAGCAGCATGCGCGCTTTAGCAAGGTTATGGTGAACAAGGGGTTTACGCACGCCCAACGCCCCGTGGATAACAGCGCTTACCTGACCAAGCCACACAAAGGCGTTGTTTTAACCTATACACGCTAAGTGGTGCGTTAACTTACAAGTGTCTCAGGGCGAAATTCTCGAACCAGCTTTTCGTGTGCGCATGCTCAGCGGGAATGTCCCAACCGCGAAATCTGCCAAAGTTAATACCAGCCAGTAATGTGCAGTCGGCAATACTCACACGATCGCCCATCACAAACTGCTTACCCTTCAGGTGAGTATTCAGGTCTTCGAGGCTGGGAGTCAGAAACTTCATTTCATTTTTTGCCAGAACAGGGTTCGGCGCCAATCCCAGTGGCGAGTTAGTGGCATGAACGTAGCGAGCAATACGGGCCAAGATATTCAACTCAATAAACCGTTCATACGCACGCGTAAACGCCCGTTCTTCCGGCGTCGAACCAATCATTGGTGGCTCGGGGTGCAACTCTTCCAGATACTCGATTATCGCCAGGGACTCGGTCAGGTAACGCCCGTCGTCCAACTCCAGAACAGGCAACACGCCCTTAGGGTTACGAGCCAGGTGTTCGGGGCTTTGCTGCTCTCCCTCAGCGAGGTTTACCACGACTTTTTCCAGAGCAATGCCTTTTTCCGCCAGGTAAAACTCAACGCGCGCAGGATTGGGTGCAACGGGAAAGGAATACAGTTTCATACTGACTTCGCTTCACCGGCTCGAGGCTCCAGCCTGGCCCCCGCGACATACAGCAGCCCCGCCATGATCGCCAGATTCTTCACAAAGTTCTGCATCTCATGGTTGCGTTCGAGGCCTTCTTCCATCGCCCAGAAATTGTGCATAAACACATTGATTACGATGGTTAGTCCAGCAAGCAGAAACGCAATAAGCTGCGTTTTGAAGCCAAACATCAAAGCGAGACCACCTCCAATCTGGATGACGATCGTAACCACCAAAAGCACGGGGATCAGGGGCACACCGTGAGCCGCCATATATTCACTCGTTGCTGCAAATCCGGTAATCTTGGTAATGCCCGGCAAGATGAAGTAAAGGCCCAGAAGGCCTCTTCCAATGAGTAACATCAAACGTTCAAATGGCTGTGTATTATCAAACATGCTTGTTCCTTGTGCTGTTCACAGCACGTTGATTAAAGCGAATAGGGCTAGCGCCTGTACCGAAGCGCCAAACGTGGTAGCTTACGCTGATAATACCTGATTGGAGTTAGAAACAGGAGATAGTATGGGAATCGTCAACGTGGCCAGCACTCTGGCTGAACTTCCTACCCTTGCCAAACTGAGCAAGCTGACCAAACCCAGACCGCTGGATACCTGCGACTCGCTGGCCAATCGTGCAGAACAGGTGGCTGCGCAGTTCGCAGACCGGCCCGCGATTATCTTCGAGGGCAAGACCGTCAGTTGGCGCGAGCTTAATGCACTGGCCAATCGCTATGCCAACACGCTCAAGGCACAGGGGCTTAGCAAAGGTGATGCAGTAAGCCTGCTCATGGAAAACCGCGTTGAGTTTGTCGCCATGTTGATCGCGGTAAACAAGATCGGCGTCGCCGCAGCCTTGATCAATACCAACCTGACCGGGCGTTCTCTCGTGCATTGCATTGACATCACGCAATCACGCAAGTGCATCTTCGGCGAGGAACGCAGTCAGGCTATTGCTGACATACGCAATGAGCTTTCGCTGGAAGCGCCAACAGACTACTATTTTGTTGCCGACACCGGCGCGCAGCCCTGCCCCGACTGGGCTCAGGATTTTGGTGGAATGGCACAGAGCGCAGACGCCGACAATCCACCCGAGACTACACAGATCACTCTTGGCGATACAGCGCTTTACATCTTCACGTCTGGCACCACCGGCCTGCCAAAGGCAGCAGTATTGTCGAATCGACGCTATCTACTGAGCGCAATGCTGTCGAAGTCGGGCGGTATACGCTGCAACGAGAATGATGTGATCTACATTTGTCTGCCTCTGTATCACGGCACTGGTCTGTTTCTGGGAGCGGGCGCAGCATTCTGCTCAGGCGCGTGCATGTTTATCCGGCGCAAGTTCTCAGCCAGTCGTTTTCTGAGCGAAGTGCGTGAACACGGCGCTACCTGCTTTATCTATATTGGTGAACTGTGCCGCTATCTGATGGCCGTGCCATCCCAGCCCGATGATCACCGCAATCCACTCACTCGTATCATGGGCAATGGCTTAAGGCCGGACGTGTGGCACGAGTTCAAAAACCGTTTCGGGATTAAACGGGTGTCTGAGTTTTATGGCGCCAGTGAAGGCAACGTGGCCTTCGTCAATCTCATGAATAAAGACTGCACGGTAGGCTTCACCGCCATGCCCGTCGTGCTGGTTAAGTACGACGTAGAAAACGATGAGATTGTGCGTGACAGCAACGGCTTCTGCATCGAGGTGCCAAAAGGAGAGCCGGGGCTGATGTTGGCCAAAATCACCGAAGATACCGCCTTCGAGGGCTACACCAGCGAAGAGGAAAGCGAGAAGAAGGTATTGCGCAACGCGCTGGAGCAGGGTGATGCCTGGTTTAATTCAGGCGATCTTATGCGAGTGGTCGATGTGGGTTTCACTGCCGGCTTCCCCCACTATCAGTTTGTTGATCGCGTTGGCGACACCTTCCGCTGGAAGTCTGAAAACGTCTCCACCAATGAGGTGGGTGAGCTATTGAACGAGTTCGACCAGGTCCATATGTGTAACGTGTATGGCGTGGAAGTGCCGAACGCCGATGGCCGCGCGGGCATGGCAGCCATCACGCTCAAAGAAGGTGTTAGCGAGCTGGATCTGGAGGCGTTTTCGGCCCATGTAATCGATGGAATGCCAGCCTACGCCAGGCCGGTGTTCCTGCGTATTCTTCCGGAAATGGATACCACCGGCACCTTCAAGATGGTCAAGGGCGACCTGCGCAAACAGGCTTACCACTTCGACATGGTGAGCGATAAGCTGTATGTCATGAAACCAGGCAGTACAGTGTACGAGGCGCTCGACAGCGATTTTATCGAGCTCATGGACAGAGGTGAGGCCGGCTTTTAGGCGCACTAAAACAGACGCTTGAACCGATGCCTGTCCTGAATCGCCAATCGCTGGCAACCCTTCTATACTGTCAGTGCGATTAATAGCGACTGCCAACACAATAACAGGAGACGAGTATGTTTACGCGAATGCAGGACGGCACAGCAGAAGACTGGGCTGTTATTGGTGCTGCACACCAGGAGCACTTCAAGAAAACCCCCGAGACACTGCTCAATATGTTGCGCAGCCTGGAGGAAGTATCAGTGGGCTTTGCCTGCAACCAACTGCAGCACAGCCTGATGACGGGAACACTGGCACGCCGCGACGGCGCTAGCGATGAAGAAGTTGCCATCGCGTTGTTGCATGATGTGGGCAAGGCAGTGAACATCCCCAACCACGGCCCCATTGCCGCGGAGCTGATGAAGCCGTACGTGTCAGACGATGCCTATCACGCGATTTATTACCACCAGCAGTTTCAGGGTAAGTACTACTACGAGTTTATGGGCGCGAGCTCAAAACTGCGCGATGACTTCAAGGATGAGAGCTGGTACGACCTGGCTGTAAAGCTGGTTGATCGCTGGGATGCACCCGCGTTTGATCCCGACTTTGAGGTTGATAGCCTGGAGTCATTCGAGCCATTACTACAGGACATCTTCGGACAGCCCAAGCGTACGCTATAGAGAGCAACCCATGGGGATGCACCGAATCTGGCTGTTGCGGCTGCTGCTGCCGATTCGCTTCAGCCGGCTACTCAGCGGCCTACAGATCTCGGTCGTCCTCCTGATTTTGTTCCTGTGGGGCACTGCCAACAGCGCTCCAACTGAAGGGGCTCCCTACTTGTTCTTCAGTGCCATCATTGGCTACAGCATCGCCGTGTTCAGTTACATTACCGATAAGTGCCGGGAGGCACTTAATGAGCTGAAACCATTGCTGCAACTCTCTGAAGATGAGTTCGAAGAACAGTTAGGTCACCTCGGCTACTGCCAGCCTTATGAGGTAATACTTGCGCTGTTACTTGGCCTTGCCGGAGGCATCTCGCACCTCACCCTGTTAATGGGATCCCTCACTCGAGTCTACAACGCACTGTTTGCCGGGATCGAAGCCATTACCGCTCTTGCCGGTACACTGGTTGTGTGGATTGTACTGGCAACGATGAGCTACTTTCTTGTGCGCTACGCCATCTTGTTTGCGCGCCTTGGCAGGGACTCTGTCGATATCGACATACTCAACAACAGGCCGCTGGTGCCCTTCTCTCATGTGGCCACGCTCTTGAGCCTGTCGCTGATAGGTTCGATGGCGCTGTTCCCGTTGATGTTTTTGGAGCAGACGGCAATATTTGTGAGCATGGTTCCCGGACTGATCGGCCTGGGGATACCCATGATCGCCATCTTCATCATCCCGATATGGCCGGTGCATCGGCGTATGACGGACGCAAAGGAGCGTGAGCTGGCAGGGGTCAACCGACGCATAGCGGCTGTGCGTGAGGGCAGATCACTGGAGTCACTGGACGAAGCCACGCTGGCTCGGCTGAATCCCCTGCTGCTGTCGAGGCGCGAGGTATTGAACGCACCGGTTTGGCCATTCGACGCAGGCTCATTAACCCAGATTACCCTCTACCTTGTCATTGTTCCGCTCACATGGGCTGGCGCTGCCCTACTTGAAATTGCGATGGAGTCATTCTTATAGCGCCTGCAAGCATGCGGGCGCTCTACCTCAGGCGTTAAGAGCTTCCAGCGCGCGAGGCATCGCCGCAGCGTACTGTTGAACATCCTCCAGACGCCCACAACTCACTCGTGACCAACCTGTGTAGTCCTGATAGATACCCCGAATAAGTACATTTTGCCTGGCCATCTCGGCACGAAATGACTCGGCGTTCAGACTGCCGAGGTTCACATAGACGAAACTGGTCTGCGATGGAGCTACCGACAAGCCATTGGTCTGGGCTGTAGAAGTAATCAACTCCCGAGCCTCCAGAATGCGCTCCTTGGAAAAGCTCAGGAACGCGGTGTCATCGAAACTGGCAACCGCCGCCGCGACTCCTGCCTGATTCAGCGCGTAGTCACCCAGGCTGAATCGTGCAACCTTCGCCGTGTTCTCTTCCGAGGCAAGCATATACCCCACCCGCATACCTGCCAGTCCATAGAGCTTGGAGAAGGTGCGGGCAACCACCACATCGTGACCCTGTAGAATGAGCGGCACCATGGAGTTGGCGGCGGGGTCGTCGGTTATCTCGTTGTACGCCTCATCCACCAGCACCGTACATTTTTTTGAGGCCTTGATACAAAACTCGCGCAGTTTTACAGGGTCAAGAACCATGCCTGTTGGGTTATTGGGGTTACAAATCTGCACCATGGATATGTCCGGAGTAATCGCCCGATAGAGCGCATCCAGATCCAGTCCCAGATCTGAGGTTGGCGCGATGCGCACCAACTCCCCACCCTGGCGCAATGCCGCCCGCGTGGTCGTATCCCAGAACAGGTCAGGACCCAGAATCGCGCCCTCCCTCGCCTTCGCCAATGCCAGATAGGTAAGCACACCACTGGACCCGGAGCTGAATGACACCTGACTTGTGGGGATATCAAAACGTTCACCAATCATCGATCGCAACCGCGTCAATGCGTCCCCTATGTAATAAGCTCCCATCGCGGAGGCTTTCGCCATTGCTGCGATGGCCGATTGCGATGGCCCGTACGGGTTCTCATTTGCATTCAACTTTGCCACGCCCGGCGCCGGTCCGTACAACAGCCCTGGGGCTGTCTGGGGAACCGCCAGTGCACGCGAACTGTGCAGCCCCGCCGCTGCTGCGCCGCCCAATGCCATTGCACCGGTAAGACCCATAAATCCTCTACGCGATAGCGTTGGTTTCATTTGTTTCTCCCTGATCCGAGGCGATGAACAGTCATCCGATCGCCCGATAGAACATAAGTATTGAAACAAGCAAGAGGTACACCCCAAATGCCCGTTTAAGATGATTCGCGTTAAGGCGATGTGCCAGATTGGCACCTACAGGTACGGTGATGATTGACATGGCACTCACCGCCACCAGCGCCGGCAGATTGATGAAGCCAACGGAGCCTGTCGGGAGATTCGTTGCCGATAGACCCATCACGAGAAACCCGAGCGCGCCGGGTACCGCGATGATAAACCCAACACCTGCCGCAGTTGCAACCGCCTGATGAACACTGCGGCCACACAGCACCATTGTGACCACGAATGGTGTTCCTCCACCTATCCCAAGTAGCGCTGAGAACCCGCCCAACCCTGAGGCCAGGGCAGCGCAACCAACACCATGTGGCACATCGCGCGCTGTAGCGCCTGAGTCGAACCAGTCAGAGACAAGAAAGTAAATCGCATAGATCAGCACACCGGTGGCAAACACCAGTAGCAATGCCTCACCACTAACGAGCGACGCTATATAGGTACCACAAAAAACGCCTACGACTAACCAGGGAGCCCACTCCCGCAGTACGTCAAAATCAACTGCACCGCGCTTATGATGGGACTGAACCGAGCGCATTGAAGAGACGATGATCGTGGCGAGAGAGGTGCCTATCGCCAGATGAATATAGGATTGATCTGAACTGGCTAACTGCGAAGTACCAAATACTGAAAAAACCGCGAGCAGTGCAGGAACAACAACAAAACCACCGCCAACACCAAACATGCCAGCCGTTATTCCCGACACTGCCCCCGCGGCGAACATGGACCCCAAAATGGGAAGCAGATCTGCAAACATCAGGTTATTCCTTTACCGATGTCAAAAGTGTTGTCTGAGCGCTGTACACACGCTGGTACAGACAACCCTCTGCTCACTTCTATTCAAGATCTGTGCCAAACAAAGAAAGCGCTGTTTACAGGTGCTTTGCAGCCTCGAGGAGGCTGTTTCTCATACCACTGCACCAATTTGAGCGGGGGGACGCACCAGTAAGACGCAACACCCACACCGGGGATAGGCAATTGCATGGATCCACGAAGCCGTCACGCACACTGGTGCAGCGATAGACGTATTTGCACCGAGGCGGGCCTCATTGAGCGCCTGATTGCGCAATTCACCGCATGCAACCATCATCCTGACGTATCACGGTAGCTACCAAACCGTTTTTACGTAACCATGATTCCATATTCAGTCTTCAGCGCGCCGGCAGACACCAACGCATACAAGGCCAATTCGATGAAGGTAAAAACAGGGGATAAATCATGAACAAATTCACGCAATTGGCAATCGCTGGCGTTGCGCTATGCAGCCTGATGCTTTCCACCGGTGTAACTGCCCAGAACTACGAGCAGGACGGCGATGCCCAGATCGGGTCGAAAATGAAAACCCGAAAGCCGAAAACCGACTTTCCGCACGACAAGCACTACTCGGAGTTTACCGACAAGGAAAAGAAGGCGTATCGCAGACCTTACGAGGGCATTCCCGATACAGAGACGCCACCTTACCCCGAGAAGAATATGGAGTGGGTCAGCTGGGAGATTAGCCGACTGGCCAAGGACCGCGTGCGCAATTGGCCGCGCGGAAAAATGTTTGCGATTGTCGACGTCAGCGCCGAGGGAGTCGCGAAGAAGGTCACTATCTACGAAGCACCCAATAAAGAATCTGCACAGCTCACGAGCTACGTGCTGACGCAGACCAAATTCACTCCGGCTGATTGCAATGGCACGCCTTGTGACGGCGAATTTCTGTGGCAGGTTGTGTACAAGGATCTCGAGTTTCGAACAGGCTCGCGGTAGCTGACATTCTCTCAGGGCTTCAGCGAGCCGCTATTGCCCTGAGAAAGGCTGGCCGCTGTTTGAGGCGCTCAAAATACGCGCTGGTGTTGGGTTTAAAACCCTCCGCCAGGTCCATCGACTGCGCCAGATGCAGTGAAAAACCTATACAGATATCTGCAACTGTAAATTTGTCTCCGCACAGATACTCGCTGTCAGTAAGCGCTGTTTCCACCGATCGCAAGCGGGCGAAAAACCATTTGATATAGGCGTCTCCGGCAGCCTGCAATCCCAACTCGGGCTCCATCACTTTGAAGCGCAGCGCAACGGTCAGGGGGAAAGTCAGCGTCGCATCGCTGCGATACAGCCAGTTCAGATACTCACCATAAGCGGCTTCGCCCGGCTTAACCGCGATATCCGTTGGACCGTAGGTTTCCACCAGGTAGTGAGCAATGGCCGAGGACTCGGTCATCTGCACATCACCATCAACGAAGAATGGCACCGTGCCTATCGGATTAAGTTCTTTATACCCCTCATGTAAAAAACGCGGAGGAAAACTCATCGTCTCCAATTCGTAGTCCAGTCCCATTTCTTCCATTGTCCACAATGGACGCAACGACCGTGAATCAGCGCAATGCCATAACTTCATCTCTACACGTCCTCTTCTTTTACATCGATTTCAAACAGCAGATCATCCGCTGCTATTTGCTTTCCGGCCTGCGCCTGCACTTCTACAACGGTGCCAGCGGCTTCTGCCTCTATTTCGTAATGCATCTTCATGGCCTCAAGCACCGCCAGCTTCTGGCCTGCCTCTACCTGGTCGCCAACGCTCACACAAACTTCGAGCAGCGCACCGTGCATAGGCGCAACAATGTGGCCACCACCACTGGCGACTTCCTGCGCACCGTCGTGCGGGATCAGGTCCCTGAACTCGCTCGCGCAGCCATCTACCGAAAAGTAGAAGGTGTTGTTAGCACTGCGCAGGAATCGCGCGACATGCTGATTACCATCAACGGCGATGTGCGCCGCATCGCCTTCTATTGATAGAAGCTCCACCAGACGGGGCTCAGATTCTGCATCTGCGGCAACGCGATAGCAGGATCCCCCCTGCGGAACGACCGACAGATCGTGTAGCGTGTCACCGTGCGCGTAGCGCTTGCGCATAACCAGCGGACTGGCACTGGACCAATCGCGCAACTCATCTGAAACAATTACACTTTTGGCATGCAGCTGTGCATGCTGCAGGTAGGACTCCAGTACGGCAGCAGCACTGCTGTGCTCAAGAGTGGGCATGGCGCTGGCGATTTCACCTTCGCCGAATTGCTCTGCTATGAAAGCGGTCGTAGCAGCGCCTTGCGCGAAGCAATCTTTTTCGAGACAGGCAACCAGGAAGTCGCGATTGTGGGTTGGACCAAACAACACAGTATCCTTGAGCGCCTCAATCAATCGTAATCTGGCCACCTCACGATTGGGCCCAAACGCAATAATCTTTGCGACCATAGGGTCATAGAAAGGGCTGATTTCCTGGCCCGAGGCTATACCGCTGTCAACGCGAACACCCACACCGGTGGGTTCGCACCACTTATCGATCATGCCCGAGGTGGGCAAAAAATCCTGGGCAGGGTCTTCGGTGTACAGACGTACCTCAATGGCATGACCCGTGAGCTCTACATCCTCCTGACCAAAGCCCAATGCATCGCCCTGCGCCACCTGTAACTGCAGCGCAACCAGATCCAGCCCCGTAATAAGCTCAGTCACGGGGTGCTCTACCTGCAGACGCGTATTCATTTCAAGAAAGTAGAACTTGCCGCGCTCATCGAGCAAGAACTCAACCGTGCCCGCACCGCGATACTCAATACTTTTGGCGGCAGCTACCGCCGCCGCACCCATCTCGGTGCGAAGCTCTTGGGTCATAACCGGACACGGTGCCTCCTCAATCACCTTCTGATGGCGGCGCTGTACAGAGCAGTCCCGCTCACCAAGGTGCACGGTATTGCCCTGTGAATCGGCAAACACCTGCACTTCCACATGGCGAGGCCTGATAATGGCCTGCTCCAGGATCAACTCGTCACTGCCAAACGCACCGAGTGCTTCAGCACGCGCCAGACTAATCGCATTAGCCAGTTCGGTTTGCTCATTGACCAGGCGCATACCCCTGCCACCTCCGCCGGCTGCAGCTTTCACCATCAGCGGTAACTCAATAGATTGCGCTTCGCGTAGCAGCGTGGCGTCACTTTGATCCTGGCCCTCGTAGCCGGGCACGCAGGGCACGCCGGCCTCTATCATCCGTCTCTTTGCCTCGGCCTTGTTACCCATGAGGTGAATCGCATCGGGACTTGGCCCGATAAAAACCAGGCCCGCCGCTTCACAGGCACGCGCGAAGTCGGCGTTCTCACTGAGGAAGCCGTAACCCGGATGAATCGCCTCGGCACCCGACGCAGCCGCCGCTGCGAGTATTTTCTCGGGCACAAGATAGGACTCATTAACAGGGCTGGCACCGATCAAAAGTGCTTCATCTGCCATCTGCACATGCGGGGCGGAGGCATCCGCCTCGGAGTAAACAGCGATGGTTCGATAGCCTTGCTCCTTCGCCGTCTTGATTACACGGCAGGCAATCTCGCCGCGGTTGGCAACCAGAATACTGGTGAATCGGTTCATAACATGCTCCGGTAACTAATCCTGGGCCCAACTGGGCTTACGTTTCTCAACAAAGGCAGCGACCCCTTCGCGACCTTCATCGCTCAACATGCACGACGCAAATCCCTGTGATGCAAGATCCAGAGCCTCTGCACGCGGGCGGCGTGTTGTCTCAAATACAATGTTCTTGGTGACAGCGTTTGCGGTGGGTGCGCAAAGTGCTA
>CALINF010000291.1 GCA_938045215.1 uncultured Halieaceae bacterium
TAACATTTCACCGTAGAAGCGAGCCCGCACTATATCGTGGCGAAACGCCTCTTCGTCTATATCGCGCACTTCACGCAACTGCAGCCCCACCAGTCCACCTGTGGCAAGGCGCTCGAGCAGTTCACCCGCAGCCTCAGGGGACACCGCAAAAACGCCCGAATGCATCTTTACGCCGGCGGGAATACCCAGCACCGGGAACTTATCGCCCACAACATCAAACACGTCACGGGCTGTGCCGTCGCCACCGGCAAACACCAATATGTCGATGCCGGCGGCCACCAGACCAGCCACAGCGGCACGCGTATCCTCAGAGGATGTCAGTGCCTCGCCAGTAGAGCCACCTAATATGGACGCTGAAATACCCAGATGACGAACAGCAGACTCGCCCATATTTCCACACCAGGTACTGATCGTGACCCCTTCCTGCGCACAGAGGTTGGCCAGGGCGCGCTCCACGCGCAGCTGTGAGCGGGCACGCTGCTCTCTTGGCAAGTCAGCGACGCGAGCACGCAACTCATCGCCATCGCTGCCCTTCATGGCCAGCGAGCCACCAAGCCCTGCCAATGGGTTAACAACCAGCCCGATGTGTAAACACGCGCTTTTTGAAGCCTCAGTCAATGGCATGGCAATCCAATGCCTCTACTACACGCCTTTCATCCAAGGACAGACCCCCTACTCGTACGTCATTACCCTTGAGCTCCCGCCGCACCGGGTATTGCTTACGCAGCCGGTCGAAACCAGATGCTGCTGCAGCCCCGGACTCGGCCTGTAACAGCGCACGTAAGCGTTTATCGTCATCTGCAATATCATAGCGTGATGTCAACAGCGAACGCAGACAATGTGCCACACCCAGCCCTGATGTGGGTTGGATCACTGACGCTCGCTCCGAAGGTGTGGCCAGGTGTATGCGATCTGCCAGCGCATCAATACCAAGCGCGCTGGCAGCCGCACGAGCGAGCATTGCCGTGCCCAGGTATTTGCCGTCGGTACTGTAGCCGGCAATATGCGCACTGCCAAAGCGCACGGCTTGCAGTAATTCAGCCGACACGGCCGGCTCGCCCTCCCATACATCCAGCACGCAAGTCGGTGCAGCAGGCGACTGCAATCGCTGCAACAAGGCAACTTGATCAACGACTTCGCCACGACTGGCATTAATCAGTAGTTGTGATTCGCCGAGGGAGTCCAATCGCGCCGCATCCAGAAGATGGTAGCTGGGCCAGGGCTCCGTTCTGGTCAACTCAGGGTGTAGAGACACCACATCGCAGACCAACACCTCGTCAAGCGAGGCAGCGTTTGCCGGTTGCGAATCCAGCCAGGGGTCGCAGACCTTCCAGCTAATGCCCAGACGTGTGAGCACGCTTCCGAGGGCAGTGCCAATATTGCCGTAACCCACGATACCCATGGTGCCACCCTCAAGCAGGGTCTCCAGATACCGATCTACGCAAGCGACAGCGCAAAGTACGTACTCAACAACAGAATTGGCGTTAGCGCCTGGCGCATGCGCAAAGTGAATTGCTGCAGACCGCAGCCAGTGACGATCTATATGATCGAAGCCACTGGTTGCCGTACCCACAAAGCTCACCGACGTGCCGTCAATCAGCGACTGATCGACCCGTGTCACCGAACGCACAAGCAAGATATCTACATCTCTCAAACTGTCACGGGTAACGGCGCGGCCCTCAAAGCGACGCACTTCCCCAATGCTACCAAATACTTCTTCCACGGCGGGGATATTGGCATCGGCAGCGATAACGAGACCGCTCATACAGTAGTCTCCTGCAGCAATCGTTCACTGCGCCGCACCAGCGACGCTGGCAAACCTAACTCCCTGATCTGATCTGCAAACGCACCCAAGTGAGCTGAAGACGGCGCATAGGCAGGCATGCTCTCGACACCGGGTATCACGGTTGCAAGTTGAGTCAGCTGCACGGCTATATCAATCTGCTGCCGATGATCGTGCAGGGCCGCCTGAACTCGAGTGGCTCCGCGGATTGGCAGTTTGCTCACCTCCTCCAATCGACTGACCAGCGAGCCCAGGTCGCCAAATGCCTGCAGTAAGGCTGCCGCAGTTTTAGCGCCAACGCCCGGCACACCGGGTATATCGTCAATCTTGTCACCGACCAACGCCTGATACTGGGCAAACTGCTCTGGAGCGACGCCAAAGCGGGTCTGGAAAGCCTCTGCATCAAGTTGAACATCAGCCGCAAAATCCCACCAGCGATCCTCTGGCTTATTCAACAGCTGCCCTAAATCCTTGTCACGGGTTATCACTGTCACAGCGACACCTGACTCACTGCAGATCCGTGCAAGGCTCGCAAGATAATCGTCAGCTTCATAGTACGAACCACCATAGCACGGTATACCCAGCGACTCCGTCAGCGCTCTGCAGGTATTTAGCTGAAACTCCAGCTCCGGATCAGGTAACGCTCTGCTTGCCTTATAACTTGCAAGAATCTCATTGCGAAAACAGGTACCCAGGCTCTCATCAAACGCCGCCGCGGCATACGGGCTGGCACCTGTCGCCCTGATAAAATCCAGCAGAAAACCTGCATAGCCATACACGGCATTCAGAGGCATGCCATCCCGGGTGTGCCAGCGATCAGGTAGTGAAAAATAGGCACGAAAAATATAGATCGATGCGTCAATCAACCAGGCTCTGGATTGTGTCATCGTGACATCCTCAGGGTGCGAGTTGATCAGCGTGAAACGTCAGCGCCGCAAAAGGCACGCTATTGCCATAGACGCCGCTCAAGGCGGTAAAAAAGATCATGGCACGCTCCGGTATTCCTGCAACCTGCCAACGCACTACCTGCTGGGCGATATTTTCCCTGAAGACGCGCGTATCGGGCGCCTCTCCGTTATCTTGAAAGTTGTCGATGCTGGGGCGAAAGGGATAGTTACACGCACGGGAAAATATCCACTCCAGCGCCTGCGGCTTACACTCGGCCGCCTCGAAATCTGCTTGCTGCTGTGCGCTGCGCCCCTCGGGTGCATACCAGTAGCCAAAATCCGGTAGCAAGCGACGCTCACGACCAGCGATACACCAGTGTGCTATCTCGTGCAGGGCGCTCGCGAAAAAATCTTCGCGATAGAACAGCCGATGCACCTGCTGGGGACTACTTGCAGGCTCGTAGTATGGCTCACTGGCACCGCCGTGCAGGCTGGTATTCCACGTACTTTCGAAGCACTGCGCGAACACCTCTTCCAAAACTTCGGCGTGATGCGGCACGTTAGCCAGAGATGATTGTGTCTGGCGCAGAACAGAACCGCGCTCGTCAGTCCTCGACACTTTTTTGCACAATGTAGATATAAGTACCCTCTCGAACTTCATGAGACAACAAGGTATGCCCGAGAAAAGTACAGAACTTGGGCACGTCTCGCTCAGTGCTGGGGTCTGTGGCCAGCACCTCCACAATTGCACCGGCTGTCATATCGTTGATTATGTTGTGCAGCATCATGACCGGCTCCGGGCAGTAAAGACCCGTCACGTCCAGACAATGATCTACCTTACTGCTCTTGTTCACGCGAGTCCTCTTGCAGTAATGCAACCGCCTCAATCTGTGATACAAGATCCCACTGTTCACTGGCAGCATCATACAAAAGCTTGATGTCGCCCCGGGTGAGTTGTCTTTGCAAAGAATCGACTTTCTTTTGCAGGCTGGTCTCGTGCTCTCCGTAATCAGTTCCATCACGACTGGCGAACTCCTCTAGCAACGCCTGCAGCACATCGGGCTGCAGACGCTCAGGAGGTATCTCGAGAAAATCAACCAAAAGGATACTACTGCTTGGCGAACTTCAAGGTCATGCGATCGCTTTCGCCTATAGCCACATACTTTTCCCGATCAACATCGTCCAGCGCTAAACGCGGAGGCAGAGTCCAAACGCCTCGTTCGTGGTCAGCAGTGTCTTTGGGATTGGCATTGATTTCAGATGTGGCAACCAGCTTGAATCCGGCAGCTTCGATCAGCTTGATCACTTCGTCCTGGGCAACATAACCCTTCTTCTTGCTGTCTTCGAGACTCATGCCGGGCTTGCCTCGGTGTTGCACCACACCAAAGGTACCGCCGGGCTTCAGCGCAGTGTGCACAGCCGATAAAACGTCCTGCAGTGTGTCTGAGCGCAGCCAGCTGTGAACATTGCGAAATGCCACCACCAGATCCGCCGACCCTGCGGGCGCTATTGCCAACAATGAAGGTGGCTGCAGCTGCGTGATCACAACCTGGGAATAAGTGTCTGTGTCAGCGGCCATTTTTTGCAAATACTTGCCCAGTGAGTTTCGGCCATAGCTGCCAGGCGAATTCAAACCGTGCTGCGCTGCATAGTAGGTGCCATTGCCCTTTATCAGAGGTGCAAGAATTTCTGTATACCAGCCACCGCCGGGAGAAACTTCAACCACGGTCATTCCGCTTTCCAGACCAAAAAACTCAAGGGTCTGGCGCGGATGTCTGGCGCTGTCACGAGCCTTATTCTGCTCGGCTCGCTGAGGCCCATCTAGTGCAGTGTCCCAGTCGAATGCAGCCTGTGCGGGCAACATTACCAACGCCAGAGTCAGTGCTAACAATGCTCTCATGTCTCTTCCTCTCATCGATTTAGGTGAACTTTCTTCTGTAAGTCTACTCAGCGGGTTAATATACGGATTGTGACTATGAAAGTGGAGTGAAATCGGTGGAAACCTCTTACATCATTACGTTCATTGGCGACGATCGTCCGGGTCTTGTCGAGATGCTCTCGAAAGTCGTAGAGAACAGTGGCGGCAACTGGCATGAGAGCCGTCTGTCGCAGCTCGGTGGTAAGTTTGCCGGGCTGGTCCTGGTGTCTTTACCCAACGACAATGGCGAGCAATTGGAAGCAGACCTGAAAGCATTGGCTGACACCGGCCTGAGCGTTCGTGTTACGCCTGCGGGCAGCACCGCCCCCGTTCACGATGGCCGGGCCATCGTATTGCATGTACTGGGCCCCGACCGGCTGGGTATTGTCAGGGAGATTTCTCGTGCACTATCGCTACGCGCAATCAACGTTACCGAGTTGGACTCCGAGGTTATCAGTGCACCTATGTGTGGTGAGGCGCTGTTTAAAGCCCGTATTGATGCACTAGTGCCAGCATCGGCTGATCTGGAAGACCTGTCTGACACCCTTGATGATAT
>CALINF010000292.1 GCA_938045215.1 uncultured Halieaceae bacterium
GAGCAGCAACTGCTGGCAGAGGAGCGCGCTAATGAATTATTTGACAAGAGACTAGCTGAAGAAGAGGTGTGGATACGCCAGGGCATCAAGGCCCGGCGCACGCGTAACGAGGGTCGCGTGCGGGCGCTAAAAGACATGCGCAAGGAGCGTAGTGAACGGCGCGAACGTACCGGCACTGCCAACTTCAACGTCGAAGAAGCACAGAGTTCGGGCAAGATAGTGGCGGAGTTGAAAAAAGTGTCCAAACACTTTGGCGACAAGAAGGTGATTGAGAACTTTTCCACCATCGTGCAGCGTGGCGATCGTATCGGCATCGTGGGAGCCAACGGCGCTGGTAAATCAACGCTGGTGAAGCTGCTACTGGGCAAACTGGAACCGGACTCGGGGACCATCAAGCTCGGCACCAAGCTGGAGATTGCCTACTCCGATCAGCTTAGGGGCAAGCTCGATCCCGAGAAAAACCTGATCGACAATGTGTGCGGTGGGCAAGAGTTCATCGAGATCAACGGCAAGAAAAAGCACGCCATCTCCTATCTCGGCGATTTCCTGTTCAGCCCCGACCGCGTGCGCACGCCGGTTAAAGCGCTCTCGGGCGGCGAACAGAACCGGGCCATACTGGCGCGCCTGTTTAGCAAGCCCGCCAATATGCTGGTACTGGATGAGCCCACCAATGATCTGGATATTGAGACACTGGAGTTACTCGAAGAAATTCTGCTCACGTTCGATGGCACCGTGATACTGGTCAGCCACGACCGGGACTTTATGGATAACGTGGTCACCAGCCTACTGGTCGCTGAGGGCGATGGTTTAATCACCGAGCACGCCGGCGGCTATAGCGATTGGGAGGCGCGCGGGGGGAAACTGGTGGAGGTAGAACAGTTCCGGCCAGTTGCCTCTGAGCAGACACCGGCAGCGTCTTCGCAGCAAACGGCCGCCACTGCCAGCCCTGCACCAACCGAGACGCGCAAGCTGTCCTACAAGGATCAACGGGAGCTGGACGCTCTGCCTGGGAAAATAGAAACACTGGAAAAACAACAGGAGGAGCTGGAGGCCACTATTGGTGATCCGGGCTTCTTCCAGCGCCCCAGCGGTGAAACCGAGGCAGCACTGAAAGCTCTGTCAGACACTCAGGCTGAACTTGAACTGGCGTATGAGCGATGGTCAGCACTCGAAGGCTGACTCTCTTCCGATCAGCGTTGCGGCGTCCGTCGCGTGGTCCGCACTGACTACAGAACCGACGCGACCGCTTTGGCCAGTGGCGCGACGTTACCTGCATTGATACCAGCGACATTGATGCGCGACGAATCCAGCATGTATACGCTGTGTTCACTGCGCAGAAGCAAAGCCTGCTCCTTGGTGAGACCGAGGAAAGAAAACATACCTTTCTCGTTAGCAATGAAACTGAAATCGCGATCACACTGTGCAGCCAGCTCTCTCACCAGCGCTGAACGCAAAGAGTTGATACGCGAACACATGCCTTCAAGCTCCTGCTTCCAGGACGCCGTGAGCGCCGGATCTGACAACACCTTGCCAGCCAGTATGGCGCCGTGGGCCGGTGGCATGGAATACACGCGCCGCGCCGCTACGGCCGCCTGACTGAGCAAGGCCTCTGCGTTGTCTGTATCACGACAAACAAACAGGGTAATACCCGTACGTTCACGATAAAGACCCATATTCTTTGAACACGATGCCGCAACAATCATTTCAGGTAAACGTTCCGCCAGTAGTCGTATGCCAGCAGCATCCTGCTCCAGGCCATCACCCATGCCCTGATAGGCAATATCCACGAACGGCATGAATCCTTGTGCCTCGGCCATGTCGGCAATCACGCCCCACTGCTCCAGTGTGAGATCGGCGCCACAGGGGTTATGACAGCAACCGTGCAACAACAGCACATCGTCTGGTCCAGCCTGCTTTAGATCCTCTACCATCGCGTCAAAATTCACGCCATGACTTGCTGGATCGTAGTAGCGGTAGGTTTCGAACTTCAGCCCCACACTGCCCAGCAGTGGAATGTGTACGGGCCAGGTTGGATCACTCACCCAAACCCGAGCACCTGGGCGCGCGGCCTGGATAATCTCGGCACCAATACGCAAAGCGCCACAGCCACCAGGTGCCTGAATGCTGCTAACGCGATTGTCGCGCAGGGCTGCACTGTCTTCACCCAGTACCAGCTTGCGCATACCCAGGTTGAATTGCTCATCGCCGGAAGGAGCCATGTAAACCTTGGTGGTTTCATTCTCTACCAGCGTGCGCTGCGCGCTGGCGATCGCATCGAACACCGGCGTGATGCCAGACTCATCCATATATACGCCCACCGTAAGATCAATCTTGTGCGGGTTTGTATCGGCGCGCGCGATAGCGGCAAGGCCGAGAATAGAGTCGGGGGGCAAACGTTCCAGTGAGTCGAGCATGATGTCTTTCCTTTCGTCCGTGTGTTACTTCGATAATGACACCGGTAGCGCCGGCGCCGAACTACCAGGGCATGTGTTCAGCGCTTTGTTTCAACTACCTGTTTCAGCCAGATGCCCAATAGACTTGTGACGGCTACATTTCCGCCAACAGCGCCGTCAGGTACTGCCAGAACGGTGGCACCGTGTCGATCTTTACCCGCTCTGTCGGTGAATGTGCACCGCGAATCGTCGGCCCAAACGACAGAATATCCGCATCGGGTTTCTTGCTCTTGAGAATACCGCATTCTAGCCCCGCATGGATTGCCTTAACTTCGGGAACAATACCAAACAGGCGTTCAAAAATTGCTTTGCCCTGCGCCAGCAGCGGACTGTCGAACTCCGGCTGCCAGCCAGGGTAGCCAGCATCGGGCACGACCTTCAGCTCAAACGTACGCGCCAGGCCTTCGACTGCCTGTTGCAGGGGCAGGCTTTGCTCGTAATTGAAAAAGCGAAAGCTCGACTCAATAAACAGCTCGCCGTCATCTAATCGCGCAATCGCCAGGTTAATACTCAGATCCACAAGATCAGCGGGTTGAGCCAGGTTGTAGGCCTGGGCACCATGCGGGAACAGCGCGATAAGACTGAGTAGGGTCTGTGTGTCCTCGGGCGCTAGTGAGTCACTTGCCTGCACTTCGCTCAGCTGCGCTTCCACGCCACTATCGGCCGGTGGCAGAAAGCTCAGCCACTGTAGTCTCAGCGTTTCCAGGCGATCTTGCAGTGCCACATGACTCAAGCCTTCACAGGCAAATGTCATGGTCGCTTCACGCGGGATAACATTGTGTGCAACACCCGCATCAAAGCCGACCAGCCTCGCGCCGGGTATACCCTGCAGAAACTGCGCCACCAGTTTGATCGCATTACCCAACTGTTCGTGGATCTGAATGCCCGAGTGTCCACCGGCCAGGCCCTTGAGCGACAGCTGCCAAACACCCACGTCAGCCGGCACCGGGGGTAGCTCAAATGAGCGAGTGAACTGCCAACCACCACCACCGGCGCAACCGATATACAGTTCGTTCCAATCCTCTGTATCCAAGTTGAGCATAAGTTTGCCGGTGAGCATGCTGCCGTCAAGATTGAGAGCCCCGCCCAGGCCCGTCTCCTCGTCTACTGTGAACAATAATTCGAGTGGTGGATGAACCACCGACTCATCTGTCATGAGCGCCAATGCCGCCGCACAACCCAGGCCGTTGTCTGCACCCAGCGTGGTGCGATCTGCCATCAGCCAACCATCTTCTACTTTCAGTGTGAGACCCTGAGTATAAAAGTCGTGTGTTTTATCCTGGGTTTTAACTGTC
>CALINF010000293.1 GCA_938045215.1 uncultured Halieaceae bacterium
TCCGTCATCTTCACAGCCGTTTATGTGCTGGTAGTCTGGCTGATCCTGTCGGTCACCTGCGACCTGATTGTGGGTGTGTTTTCTGCTTCTACTGAGGCAGAGGAGCTGATCAGGTTTTACGTACAATTTCTTGTGGGGTCATTCTTCTTCAGCGGCTGCCTGTTTGTAGCCAATGCCAGCTTCAACAACCTGGGTCACCCGCGCTGGGCTACCGTGGCAAATTTCAGCAAGGTTTTGCTCGGCGTCATGCCAGCCGTTTATCTGGGGTCATCCTGGTACGGTGCAAAAGGTGTATTGGCAGGGGAGGCGGTGGGTGCTGCGCTGTTCGGACTGGTTGCTATGGGTGCGGCTTTTGCTCTGGTGGGTCGACTTGAGCGTGACTACGTGCCCGCACCGGTCTCGCCAGATGCCGATGAAACTGACGCCGCGCGATAGTGGTTTAACTCACGATTCAGCCACTCGCCGGAGGGCTCGGTTTGGTTGCTACAGGTGACCATGTACGGTTTGCCCGTCCAGGAGCTCTTTGAGGCGAGCCGGTCGATAAAATGTTCGGCGGTATCTGCGTAGCGTTTGCCCCGGCTGTATTTCAAGCGCATGTGATCAGCCGCGTCCACCGAGTCGTGGTCGCTGCCATTGCGATGAAAAGTGCAGCCACTATTGGCGACAAATTCCAACAGATGCTCAATTTCCTTTGGGGCCTGCGCGGGGTCAGCATGGGATATGGCGGCAGGCAGAAACAGCCCTATCCAGACAGTGGCCACCAGCGCCCACCAGCGAGAAGGTGAGATTGTAATCACAGGATCTGCAGTCTCACGAGTAGCGGGTTGTGATCGGAGGATGAAACAGGGACGACCCGGGCTGAGTGGGCAGCGATACCCCTGACATACATGTGGTCCAGCGCCCTGCCGAATGCTGTGGTACGCAAGTCCGGTTCGAAGCTTACTGGTACCAATTGATGCTTCTGCATGAAGTTGTCGACCAGCGTTTGTCTTGCAGTGCTCCAGGTGTTGAGGTCGCCGGCTACGATAACGGGCCCCTCGTGCCGTTCCAGTAATTCACTGATGGCGTGAATCTGTTCTGCGAAGCTGTCCAGCCCCACAGTGAAATTAACTGCGTGTATGTTGATTGTAAGCAAGCGATCTTCTCGCCCGGCCAATGGGTATTCGGTAATGTTGGTCGCCTTGGGCGTACCAAGCCACGGCTCCCATGCGGTGAGATTACAAGCCAGGCTCGGGTACCCGGTGCTGAGGGTCATCACACCTGTTTCTGAGCTGTCTGTTGTGTAGCCAGCGGCAAAAGCCTGATACAACGGCATTGGCAAGGTCTGGGCGATGGGTGCCTGCAGCGAGGCTTCCTGGATGAATGCGAGCTGGATCTGTTCCCCCAACTGGCTCAAATCAATGTCCCAGCCCTCGTTGCTGGCTTTTTCTATATTCCATGACAGGACCTTGAGTTCAAGGCCAAGCACAGACTCCTCGTTCGCCGTGGTCTGACCGAGAGATTCCGCGCACTGCCTGGCCTCCAGCGAGGAGGCAGATGCGACGGGCGCTATCAATAGCCCTGTGCATAACGGGATACAGAGTAGGCTGCGGCGAGCTGTATCGTACAATAAATTCAACATAATCAATAAGATAGAGGCTTATAACTGAGACACCGCATGTGGGCATCAGTTCCCCTATTATACCGCAATTGATGGTTTTTTAGCCAGTGTGAGGGGCATGCTCGATAGCGCAGTTACGCGCTACTACTTACGCTGAGGTAGAGCTATAGCCGCTCTAGATAGGACTGGTACTCCAGCGCTGTGATACGGCGCCGGAACTCCTCTATCTCCTGCTGTTTGGTCAGCGTGAAGATACGCTGTAGTTCACCGCCGAGCGCTGAGCGAATGAAATCCGACTCAGAAAATGCGGTGAGCGCGTCTTGCATGTAAACCGGCAAAGGTGTTTTTTCCTGGGCGTAGCCGTCACCGGAGATCGGCTTGCTGGGCTTGAGCTCGTTCTCTATGCCATCGAGCATCGACGCGAGCAATACCGCAAACAGCAGATAGGGATTGGCATCGGCACCTGAAACGCGGTGTTCCAATCGTCTCGCGGCATGGTTGCCGGCCGGCACGCGCACGGCGACTGTGCGGTTTTCGTAGCCCCAGCTGGGCGAGGTAGGAGCGTGAGACCCCTTCTGAAAACGGCGATAAGCATTGTAACTGGGCGCAAAAATGGCGACCGAATCTGCCATATGATTCAGGCAGCCGGCGATGGCGTGGTGCAGCAATGGCGTGCCGCGCTCCGTACCATCGTCGAAGATGTTGTTGCCCTGCTCATCCAGTACTGAGCAATGTACGTGCATACCATTGCCCGCCTCATCCTCGAACGGCTTGGGCATAAAGCTTGCGATCAGGCCGTACTTCGCGGCAATACCTTTGATCAGGCGCTTCATCATCATGATCTGCTTCGCAGCCAGCACCGGGCTGTCCACGTGATGCATGTTGATCTCATACTGGGACGGAGCGGACTCCTTCACGACGCCGTCAAACGGCAGGTCCTGAATCTCGCAGGCGATGCGCAAGTCTTCCATCATTTCCTGATGCTGGTTGAGGACATCCAACGCGTACATATTGCCGCCGACTGGCGTGCCACCCGCCGGTGAGGGGCAGGTATGAAGGGGTAGCGAGTCGGGATCCCACGTGACCAGGCTGAACTCAAGCTCTGCTGCAACCACGGGCGTCCACCCTGATTCCTGAAAGCGCGAGACAACCTGCTTGAGCACATGCCGTGGATCACCCATATAGGGTGTTCCGTCGCCATCGAACATTGAGAGCATGATCTGTCCGTGTTGGGCGTTGGGAGACCATGGGGTTGGCAGTAAAGAGCCTTCCACAGGTCTGCAGATGCCATCGGCATCTCCAGAGGCAAAGACCAACTCCTCCACGTCACGCCCCCAGATATCAAGGCTCAGTGCAGTTTTGGGTAGTTTTAGCTCGCCATCGTAGATCTTGCCCAGCTTGTGGCGGGGCAGCCATTTTCCACGCATGATGCCGTTGCAATCAGGTAGCAGGGCTTCAATTGTGGTGATCTCTGGGTGAGCTCTAAGGAACCAGTCCGCTTCCTGGGACATGTTACACCGTGCGCATTTCGGTAAGTGCTCACTATCGTTGTATAACGGTTTATTCTCAATGCCCCAACTAGGGCAGCTTTGGGGCCAACTTGCCTAGCGTGGCGACATGTAAATGCTCAGTGGATCGGCACCTGCAGCTTCGCCGATGCAGGACATCGAGTTGATAAACAGCGAGAACAGGTCGGTTTGCGAACTGACATCGAGTTTTCGGTAGATGCTCTTGCGGTGTCGCCGTACGGTTTCCCGCGCAATGTTAAGACGCTCTGCCGAAATGTCGGTGCCGTAGCCTCGCAACATGAGTTCCAGCACGTCTTTTTCCCGCGGTGAGAGTATAGACTCGCCGAAGGTCTTGAAGGCCATGTCAATTTGGTGGTCGATACCAGGCTGAATGAGGTGGGTGGCGGCAAAGTCGTCGTGTGAGCTGTGTGATTTCAGCAGTTCAGATACGGGTTCTGCCAGCAGATACAGCGATTCGTATTCCTGCTCTGAAAACTCGTGGTGCTTGGGCAGGCGCATCATGCTCAGGTTGATAACGCTGCCTGCGCCTAGCCGGGCGAGATACACAGCCTCATCCACGGTGCCTGTATCGGAGTAGTAACTGTGATAGTACTCCGATTGTTCCAGTTTGCCTGCGGTCACCCGAGACAGGCGGTAAATCTTCGACTTGGGTTGATTCATGGACGCCTGGTAAAACGGGTCTTCCCGGTAGGGTCCATCCAGGTACTGATCAATCTGCGACGCGATGGCTGCAGGTGGGATCTCGTGATACAACACCTGCGGCGGCAGGTCGCGGTGATAAAGCCAGATCTGGGGGTAGTCGATGGCAACCTGGCCGCGCACTGCGTCAATCAGGGCCGGGAAGAACTCTTCCGTACCCAGTGCCGCAATAGCCCTTGAAACGTCGCGATTCCATCGGCTGAGTTGTTGTATATCGGTCATGCGTGTTCGCTGCGCTGCCGTTAATCCCCTGCACCGAGTGTGGGCAGGGGGTGGCAGGATGTCAACGGCTCTGCAGTGAATTGCCCGCTTCGAGCTCAGTCAGCCCAGTTTAGCGGCTGTGTGCGCCAGTGTGTGCTCCAGGCACGATAGACTTTGTCGCTGTAAACCCGGCTACCCGAGCTGCCGTTGTAGCGTGCCAACGCTTTGTGCAGGTTGCCCTTTTCACGGCGCAGGTAGAATTGCAAGATGGTGCTGCCGTAGTGAAAGTTGGTGAGATTGTCGGTCAGGTTGTCATCGCTACGGCCAATCTCGTTCTTCCAAAATGGCATCACCTGCATCATGCCCTGCGCGCCCACCCGGGAAATCGCAAAGCGATTGAAGTGACTCTCAACCTCAATAACCGCCAGTACCAGTTCAGGTGGTAACTCGGCGCGTGCCGCCGCTGCGTGAATCTGGTGAAGCAGCTCCAGTCGCTCCTCGGGGTCGTCGACAAATCGGGCAAGGCGGGCGGACATATCGACCAGCCAGACCTCGGCGTCATAGCGATCCTCAAAGCTCTCGGCATTATTGATGGCCTGCTCCAGAAACGTGCGCAATTCGGCTCGTTCCTGTGGGTCTGTCGGTTGCGCGCTGGCAACTGTGCTCAGCATCAGCCACAGCAGGGCGACGGCTACTCTGGGCACAGGTAATGCCTCGCTGCTTTGCAAACCATTGTGTTCTCCGGCCGACCGATGTGACTAGCCGAGTTTTGAAATGAGAAAGTCGACAATATCGCCCTGTGGGATCAGTTGCGAGTCGGCGTCTCTGCGGCCTTTGTATTCCAGATTACCCTCCTTGAGAGCGCGGTCGCCGATAACAATGCGGTGAGGAATACCTACCAGCTCCATGTCTGCAAACTTTACCCCCGGGCGTTCGTTGCGATCATCCAGCAACACCTCTATGCCCTGGTCCAGACAGGCCTGGTAAAGAGACTCGGCGCACTGGGCCACCTCGGGTGACTTTTGCATATTCAACGGTACGATAGCCAGTTGAAAAGGCGCCATGGAATCGGGCCAAAGAATGCCTCGCTCATCATGATTCTGTTCGATTGCGGCAGCGACAATACGGGTAATGCCAATGCCGTAGCAGCCCATCGTCATGGTGATATTTTTGCCATTTTCATCCAGCACGCGAGCGTTCATCGCTTCACTGTACTTGGTTCCCAATTGGAAAATGTGGCCTACCTCGATACCGCGTTTTATCTGCAAGTTGCCTTTGCCGTCGGGAGAGGGGTCGCCCTCTACCACGTTGCGAATATCCTCGATACGGATGGGCCCAGCGTCACGTCCCCAGTTTGCGCCTGTGTAGTGCACATCGTCCTTATTTGCGCCGCAAACGAAGTCAGGGATGCACGCAGCACTGCGATCGACGATTACCTCTATATCCAGTCCAATCGGGCCCAGAGAGCCAAAGCCAGCACCACAGACGGCGCGAGCCACCTTCTCATCTGCCATGGTCAGTGGAGAAGCGATGCCGCTGATCTTCTGCGCTTTAAGGGTATTGAGTTGGTGGTCGCCGCGTAAAATCAGCGCAACGAGCTTGCCTTCTTCCTCGGCTGCAACCAGCAAAGTCTTGATGGTGGACTCGATCGGTACCGACAGGTGCTTGACGACATCATCGATGGTTTTGGCCCCGGGGGTGGCAACCTCAAGCAGCGTTGCTGTTGCATCCGGTTGACTGTCTGCGGGGGCTATTGCCTCAGCCATCTCCACATTGGCTGCATAGTCGCTGGAGTCGCTGAAGGCGATATCGTCCTCGCCAGAGTTAGCGAGCACATGGAATTCGTGTGACGCACTGCCGCCAATACTGCCTGTATCGGCTATTACTGGCCGATAATCCAGTCCGAGTCGACTGAATATTGTGGAGTAGGCTGCGTGCATGACGTCATAGGTTGCGGCCAATGACGCCTGATTGCTGTGAAAGGAATAGGCATCTTTCATCACAAACTCGCGCGAGCGCATGATGCCAAAGCGAGGACGTATCTCGTCGCGCACTTTGGTCTGTATCTGATAGAGATTTAGGGGAAGCTGCTTAT
>CALINF010000294.1 GCA_938045215.1 uncultured Halieaceae bacterium
TGTGGCTAACGTGCGGACAAAACTGGGGAAACTGTTCAATGCTGACGCAATAACTCTGGACAAACTGTTCAGTGGCAAGCGTCAGGCCGTTAAGCGCAATTGTGATAAAGCTACGGCCCTCAAGTATAAGCAGGCGATGGAGAGCGCCGGCGCGAAGCCAGTCATAACGACCGCGCAGGAAAGCGCGCCCACTACTGCTGCGCCGGCTGCGCAGACCGCCTCGTCGGGCGAAGAGAAGCAGCCGTCGCGCGAGCTGACCAAAGCAGAGCGGATCGCAGCTATCGCTGCAGGGGACGACGGCTCGTCGGCAGGCGCGGGCATTTCTGAAACGGGTCAGAGTGCGGCTTCAAATACAAACAGTCCCGCATTCGATGTCGCCGAGACAGGCGCTGATCTACTCAGACCAGAAGAACGTCAGGTAGTAGAACCCGCCACTGTTGACACAAGCTCGATTGAACTGACCGCCACCGGCACCCGGCTCTCTGACGAATCATTACCGCCACCTTCCGCCCCGGACACCAGCCATCTGAGCATGGGTTCCGTTGGCGAGGCTATACCTAATCTGCCCGGCAGCCACGACGCAGAACCTCCCGACATCAGTGGCATCGACCTGGCCCCCTCGGGTACCGACTTCAGCGATTGCGCGCCCGATGATCCTGAACCTCTCGATCTTGATCTCTCCGGGATTGATCTGGCACCCGACGGTGCTGACCTGCTGGAAGATCAGTATCGCAAGAAGACCAACGCGGTCGCGCCCACTACCGATCACCTGTCCCTGGAATAGCGCTCTTTGATGAATCAGTATGTTCACCCAGCCCTGCCCAGGCGGCTTATCGCCATGCTCTACGACACGCTGCTGGTATTGCCTTTGATCATGTTGAGCGTAGCAATATCACTAGGTCTTTATGGCGCCCTGCTGAAGCTGACAGGGGGCTTGAACGACACCCTATCTCTGCACCCTTACCTTGTACGCAGCATCGCATTGCTAACCTGTGTGGGATTCTTCAGTGCCTTCTGGCTGAAGAGCGGACAAACGTTGGGGATGCAGGCATGGCGCATCAAGCTTGTTCGCACCAGTGATGGCGAGACGGCCACTGCCAGACAAGCAATGTTGCGATGCGTTGGCGCTCTACTGTCTGCTGCCTGTATTGGCCTTGGTTATTTGTGGTGCCTGGTCGATCGTAATCACCGCTGCTGGCACGATTATTTGTCGGGGACAGAGCTCATCCTTTTGCCCAAGCCAGAAAAGAAAGAGGCGCGCGAACGCGGCGACGGCAGCGATCAACAAACCCCAAAGTGATTGCCACCAACAGTGACTAACGCGCTCGGGACAGCAGCGCAGCTCCTATCAGCAGGCAGAGCAGGATCGGCACGAGGGCCGCGTAGAGCGGCGAGAACCCAAATACCAAGCTCGCGGGACCCAGCAGATCCTGGCTGGTACGAAAAGCAATGCCAACGATAACACCGGCAAATATTCGCAAGCCCATAGTGCCATCACGCAGCGGCCCGAATATGAAGGAAATAGCCACCAGAACCAGCCCCGCAATAGCCAGTGGTTGTAGAATTTTGCGCCACATTGCGAGCTCAAAATCATCGGCGTTGAGCCCCTGTTGCATCAGATAGCGGCTGTAGCGATAGAGGTCAGCCAGTGGCAATTTGTCAGGGGAGACCACCTCCATCGTCAGCAGTTGCGGCGTAATATTGGTATCCCAGCGCAATGAGTCAAGTGACGAACGGCGGGTTTCCCAGCTGGTGAAATCTGTTTTATTCACCGTCTCGAGACGCCAGTGGTCTCCCTGATACACTGCGCTGCGAGCACCCAGAGCGCTGACCAGACGCTGGGCATTGTCAAACTGCAGCAAGGTGACGCCATACACTACGCCATCGGCTTCGAGGGCGTTAAAATGCAAAAAGGTATTGGCTTCTCGTTGCCAGATACCATAGCGACCTGCAACACCCTGCCCCGGATTCTGGGCGATCGCCCTTCCACTTTGCGCCAACTGTTCAAACCTTGGCGCGACAATCTCACCGATCAGGACGCCGGCGGCCGCAACCACCAACGTCGGTTTCATCACAACCCACACTAACCTGCCGATGGACACACCCGCACTACGCATAACAACCAGTTCACTGGTAGACGCCAGCTGACCCAAGCCGATGAGGCAACCTACCAGGGCCGCGAAGGGAATAAACTCGTAGACCCTGCCAGGCAGGGTTTGCAGCACATACCAACACACGTCGAGAAAACTATAGGATTGAGAGATGCTGTCGGACTCGTCGATAAATGCCGCAACGGCATCCAGACCCACCAGGATGAGTAGAACCATCAGTATTGCGTTGAGGACAGCACCGCCTACGTAACGGTCAAGCCGGAACACGCGACAGCCCCCTGCGCAACCACCAAACCCGTACCCTGGACCCATAGAGTAGAGACATAGCGAGGGTGAAAAACAGGGTATGAATTAATACGAACCTGAGTGACGCCCAACTGACACCTTCTTCTACAGCACTGCGGGCGTTGGCCAGTAACATCAAATAGGCCAGGTAAATGAGAAACGCCGGAGCCATCATCAGATAGCGGCCACGTCGATGATCAGTCCTGCTCAGGCAAAGAGCGATGATAGCAATCACAGGCACCATCAGAGGTAGTGACAGGCGCCAATAGATCGCGGCGCGATCTTCCGCTGTATCCGAACGTAGTAACTGCATCGTCGAGCGTCCATCAACGGGTGCAGCTGTGCGCACTCCACCTTCGGGCTCAGGTATCAGTTCTCCGAAACGCTCGAAGCTTACGACTTCATAGTCCAGCTGACCCGGCATGCCAACATAGCGATAACCCTGGCGTAACTCCAGGTAGCGCGCACCGGTGTCGCGGTCGAACAGAACCTCGCCCTCCCGCGCCACTGTAAGGACCATGCGCGGGCGATCACCCTCCGGATCGGCCTTCTGGGAGAGAAAAACCGATTGCATAACGCCACTTTGGGGGTCGATAGACTGAGCATAACTAACCACATTACTGGCTCTGCGTGTCTGAAAGCGGCCCGACACCAACCACTGCAGCCCCTGCGACGAGCTCGGATCATTCAGCAGTGCAGCGGATCGCGCCGCGCCAAGCGGTGTAACTATCAGGCTCAATATAGCGACAAGCAACATCACAAGGGCGGCAGATACCAGAGTATAGCCAGCAAGACGCGAAGGACTGACCCCGGTTGCAGCCAGCACGACCATCTCGCTCTGGGCGTACAGGCGACCATACGACATTAAAATACCAATGAAGAGGCCCAAAGGGATGATCAGCTCGAGGAATCCAGGCAGGCGATACAGCATGATAGGCAGTAGAATATCTGCCGCCAGATCGCCGACAGCGGCTTCTGCGAGATACTTTACGAAACGACCACTGACAATAATGACCAGCAGCACAAAGCTTACGGCCACCGCATGGATCAGAATGTCTTTGGTTAAGTAACGAAGAATTCTCATTCTGACCGGTATTTAGCACGATCCATTGCGGTTGATGGTTTAGTTCGAACCCAACACATCATACACTACAGCCCTGACTTACAGTGAAGGATTTACCATGACCAAGTTGACACTCAACGCTCGCTCCATAAAAGACCCTGCAACGGCCAAGACTCAGTGCGTCGTTGTTCCAGTTAGCGGCGACGGCAAGCTCAAAGGTATTGCCGCCCAGATCGACAAGGCTCACGGTGGCGCTATTCGTACCGCACTGGATCTCGGCGACTTTTCAGGTAAACGCGGGCAAACCCAGTTCCTCATGGGCAGCGGTGCTGCTCAACGGGTGCTGCTGGTAGGTTGCGCCAGCAAGAGCAAGAAAGGATTTGCACGTGATGACGCCAGAGAGCTCGCGACCAGCATCAGCAAGACACTACCGAACAGTCGATCGAAGGACGCTCTGGTACTGCTTGGAGACCTGGACATCAACAAGCAGGACACGCGCTGGTTGCTGACTTATCTGGCACGGTCGCTCGTCACCGCCCGTTATCGATACACGGCCACTGTATCCAAGCCAAAGGATCCCAGCCAACTGTCCCGGTTGGTGGTTGACCCTGGCAAAAGCCTGGGAACTGCCGCAGCCAACACCGCGCTTACCGAGGGCAAGAATACTGGTGAGGGTGTCAACCTGGCACGCAATCTCGCCAACCTGCCCGGGAATATTTGTACACCCAATTACCTCGCTAGCGAGGCTCGTAAATTGGCTCGCAGTTCGAAAAAGCTCACTACTCGCATACTCGATGAGAAGAAAATGCGCGAGCTTGGAATGGGTTCTTTGCTCTCGGTCTCGGCGGGCAGCGATGAGCCAGCCCGTCTTATTGTGATGGAGTACAAAGGTGGCAAGACTAAAGATGCGCCTTATGTTCTCGTTGGCAAAGGCATCACGTTTGATACCGGCGGTATCTCACTTAAGCCCGGCGCGAAAATGGATGAGATGAAATTCGACATGGGCGGCGCTGCCAGCGTGTTTGGCACCATGGCCGCCATCACCGCCATGGAAATCTCGCTCAACGTTGTGGCCATTGTCGCGGCGGCAGAAAATATGCCCAGCGGGGGCGCTACCAAGCCGGGCGATGTCGTCACCAGCATGTCCGGCAAGACGATCGAGGTTCTCAATACCGATGCTGAAGGACGGCTCGTACTGTGCGACGCGCTAACCTACGCTGAACGTTACAAGCCAGCCGCAGTGGTCGATATTGCCACGCTCACAGGCGCTTGCGTGGTCGCACTGGGATCCCACGCCTCTGGCCTGTACGCCAACCAGGACGCACTGGCTGAGCAGCTACTGGCCGCAGGCGTGGAAACCCATGACAGGGCCTGGCGTATGCCACTGTGGGAAGACTATCAGAAGCAGATTGATACGCCGTTTGCGGACATGGCCAATATCGGCGGTCCCGGAGGCGGCAGTATCACAGCAGCTTGTTTCCTGGCTCGGTTCGCCGAGAAATATGATTGGGCCCACCTGGATATCGCAGGCTCTGCCTGGGACAGCGCTCCCAAAGGTGCTACTGGAAGGCCGGTTTCACTGTTAACACAATACTTGCTGGACCGTATAGGCTAAGTACCGGTGACCCGAGTTGGTTTCTATGTTGTTCAGGCGGCGCAGCCAGGGGAGCGTCTTCACGTCGCTGCCCGCCTGGCCGACAAGGCTTTCGCTCAGGGTCATCGCATCTACGTCAACGCGACAGACAGAGAGCAAGCCCTGCAGCTGGATGAGTTATTGTGGAGCTTTCGTCCTGCCAGCTTTCTACCTCATGACCTCATCGATGAGCGTGACGATGCGCCAATCACCGTGGGTTGGGGGCAGGAACCCGATGATCACAATGACCTGCTGATCAATCTTCAGCTGGAGATCCCGCGCTTCTTCAGCCGCTTCAATCGTGTCTGCGAGGTTGTTACGCAGGATCCCGATAGCCTGAAGGCACTGCGCGCCTCCTGGTCGTTCTACCGTGAGCGTGGTTACGCATTGGAAAAGCACGACCTTTGAGGCGTATAATCGCCGCCTTTTGCGGCTCTACACTCACAACACACATCGCTTCGGATACACGCCCTCATGGACAAGACCTTCCAGCCTG
>CALINF010000295.1 GCA_938045215.1 uncultured Halieaceae bacterium
GTCAGCACGTTCACTTGTCAGTACTGTTTCAGCGAGCTTTGCAGACATTGGGAGCCAGACCCTTGGATGTCGTTCTTTTCTGAACTCAAGAGGCGCAACGTCTATCGCGTTGCCGCTTTGTATGTCGTCGTTAGCTGGCTGTTAATGCAGGCAGCGGATGTCTTTACATCAGTTCTCGCTTTGCCCGAGTGGACGGGTGGTTTGATTTTCCTGTTACTGGTGATCGGATTTCCTGTCGCACTGATATCAGCCTGGGCATTTGAGTTAACGCCGGAAGGTTTGCGACGCGAGACGGTTTCTGAACCAATCGATCCGGACGACTCCAGCGCCCACAGAAAGCTCGATCTCCTGATATTTGCTGTGATAGCTGTGGCGCTGGTCTATTTCGGTTTGCAGTATGCCTGGCAAAGCGATCCGCACTCAGTTGAGCCGGGAGAGATACGTTCAATTGTCGTTCTGCCTTTGGACAACCTGATGAATGATCCCGAACAGGGCTACCTGGTGGAAGGCATGCACGAGGCCCTGATAACCCAACTGTCAAGGATCAAGGCGCTGCACGTTATCTCGCGGACAACCGCCATGCGTTACGAGGATTCTGGCAAGCCGGTGCCCGAGATCGCAAGTGAACTGGGTGTGGACGCAGTGGTTGAAGGGTCCGTTTTTAGATCGGGTAATGTGGTCAGGGTGACTGCCCAATTGATTGAAGCCCGAAGTGATCGCCACATCTGGGCAGATAATTTCGACCGTGAGCTTGACGACATCCTGGCCTTGTATGCCGATGTGACGCGCGAGATTGTGAACAAAATCAGAGTGACAGTTTCGCCGGATGAGCAGGCCAGTTTGGCGATATCACCAACAGTCAATCCTGCTGTGTACGAACTCTATCTCAAGGGGCGTCACCTCTGTGGTAACTGGAGTCCCCAGGAGATGAGGCGGGGTATTGACCTGTTGCAGCAAGCAATAAACATGGATCCGCAACACGCGCGCTCTCACGCTCAGCTGGCACAATGTCTGCAGGACAGCGCTTTCTTCGGATACATGACGCCAGTGGAAGTTGATTCGCGGGCCACGAAGGCGGCTCTCACTGCGGTGCAATTGGATGACCAGCTAGCCGAAGCCCATGTTGCACTGGGCGGTGTGAATTATTATCTGGGATTCGATTCGAAATCTGCGGAGACAGAATATTTCAGGGCGTTGGAACTAAATCCGCACAGCGTCGATGCACTGCTACACATTTCCTGGATGTTTGGTCAGGCAGGGAGATTTGACGAAGCGCTCGGTCCAACACAGCAAGCCGCTGACCTCGACCCTCTATCAACTGCTGTCACAAATGCCATGGGGCAGATCTACTATCTGAGTCGGGACTATGACCAGGCAATTCAGGAATTCGCAAAGGCCCTGGAACTGGATCGCAGTGATCCGTCACTACATTATTATCTTGCCCGGCCCTATGAGGAAAAAGGCCAGTACGAAAGGGCAATCGCGTCGTACCAGTCCGCCGTAGATCTTTCGGACCGCGCTCCCCTTTACCTGTCTGCGCTGGGTCACGCCTACGGGATGGCTGGGATGCGTGAGCAGGCACTAGGGATTCTGGAAGAACTTCAACAGGCAACAAATCCATCGCCATACAACCTGGCCGTCATTCACCTTGGTCTCGGTGATAATGAGAAGGCAATCGACTTGTTGGAAAAAGCGTATCAAGCGCGCAATATCCACCTGGTCTATATCAACAAGGGGCCCAAGTTCGATCCGTTGCGGGATGACCCCCGATTCATCAGCCTGTTGGAACGAATTGGCTGGTAGGGCAGGGGCCTTTCACCGCCGCACCAGGTCACTTTGGTTTCGCGTGAGATAGCCTAAGAATCCCAGGCGTTTTTCTGTTGACCGTAGCGCCACAGCATATCTTGCATTGGCATCAGGTAATCGACTCGGCCAGAGGTTCCACGAGGCCGAGTAAGGCGATCAGGTTGCCCAGCGCGAGCGCCAGCAGGTTGGTGCACAGCGCACTGAGGACTATAACCAGTATCCCGCGCAGCAGGGGTGGCCTGGTCAGCTGGTAGAAACCGGTCATCGCCCAGACGAGATAGGCTAACTGGGCGACGAACAGGATCGTCACGCCTGTTGGGGTCTCGAGCGATCCGGCGACTGCCAACAGCACCGACAGCCACGTCATATGACCCACGGTAAAAAGACTGAACACGTAGGTCTCCGCAAGCGTGTACCCGGATGATCGGAACAGGCGTTTCTGCACCCAGCAGACGGGCAACAACATTACGAAAATGAGGTATGGCATGACGCCGTACACGATACGAAATATCTGCTGCTCTTCCTGATCGAATTCCAGCCCGATGGCCGTGCTGGTGCTCACGTTCAGAAAATTGATAGCGAGAGCAAAAATCGTAACGACAACGAAGCAGTACTTGAGCGGGTTCACGTAGATCTTGCGCGTGCCCGCCAGGTACTCGCGTGAAACTGCGCCGGGTCGCGAAGACAGGTCCTTCATCGTGTGGAGGACGCCGGTATCCAGGTCGAGGAAGCGACGGATACCTTCCCGCATCATCCTCAGTAGTTCGACTTTCTCAACGCGACGCTGGCCGCAGGCATGACAAAACTCGCCCGCCATCAGGGTGCCGCAGTTGCCACAGGCTCGTTCTTCCATTGCGATCTCTACCTTGCCAGGCCGTGCCGATCCCCGATCCAGGTCACAAGGTGACGTTGTCGTCACCGTCCAGGATTTCTGGTGAGAGTATAACTAGCTGAAAATAAAACAAAAAGCCACCTTGCGGGCTTTGCTATTTGGCTCTCCGGCGCGGACTCGAACTACGGACCTGGTGATTAAC
>CALINF010000296.1 GCA_938045215.1 uncultured Halieaceae bacterium
CAGCTGTATTGGCGCGGGCTTGTGATGAGCCGATTGAGCGATGGCGCCTGGTCGAGCTTGAGCTACTACGATATTCCAGCCCCGGAGCGCAGACTGCGCCGCCCGCAGCAGAGCGGTGAGGCGCAGGAATACAGCGTTATCCTGGAGCCAACTCAGCAAAACTGGCTATTCGCCTTACGCTATTCGCAGTCGCTGACCAGCGGCGTAATGGAGGCACCGGATTTTCGGCTGTTCTCTCCCGTGATCGTAGAGAACGACTATGTATACCGGGCCAGACTCTGGCGCGACATCGCGTTGGAGCCCGAGCTGACACAGTGGCGACGCGAAACTGAACTCAAGCTACCTGAGAACGACAATCCGCGCACGGTTGCGCTCGCTGCGCGCTTGCGAGAAGAGGCGAGTAGTGACAGGGAGTTCGCGCAGACGGTAATGGACCGGTTCTCGCAGGCACCCTATAGCTACACGTTGCAACCACCGCTGTTGGGTGATAATCCGATGGACGAGTTTCTATTTGAAACGCGCAGTGGCTTTTGTGAGCACTACGCTTATGCTTTTGCGGTCATGATGCGCGCCGGGGGTGTTCCCGCCAGGGTAATCGGGGGCTATCTGGGTGGAGAAGTGAATCCCGTAAACCAGACCGTTATTGTGCATCAGGTTGACGCACACGCCTGGACAGAAATCTGGTTGGAGGGCGAGGGCTGGGTCCGCTTTGATCCGACCGCTGCAGTCGCGCCAGATCGTATTGAGTGGGGTCTTGAGCGCGCCGTCGCAGGAGAGGGGACGTTTCTTTCGTCTTCGCCCCTGTCACCGCTGCGCTACCGTAATATCGACTTTATCAATGCCGTGCGCTTGCGCTACGAAGCACTGACCTACCGCTGGCAGAGTTGGGTAGTAAATTTCAATAGCGACCAGCAGTATCAAATCCTGCAGGAATTCTTTGGCGACATTAGTGCGCGCAAGTTTATCGTAGCGTTGATGGGTACCTGGGCTTTGGTACTGATACCCGTGGCGCTATCGCTGCTGCTAAAGCGCAGAACCCACAACCTGAAGCCTTGGGACAAGCTTTATCTCAGGTTTTGCGCTCGGTTGGCAAAGCAAGGGATTGTGCGCGACACAGGGGAAGCGCCCGGTGATTTTGCGGAACGCGTGAAGCGTCAGCGACCATCAGTAGCGCGTGCCGTCGATGATATTACATCGCTCTACTCGGCATTGGCATACGACGCGGGCAACGACATTGGCAGCGACAGGGTAAAAGAATTACAACGCGCGCTGAGCCGGTCGGTCAGGCGTTTTCAGATGCAGCCTTTACGTTAGGCTGTTGCCAGTGCTGAGATTTTAAAAGTTTGAGAGTAGCGCTATCTCCGCGAGTAGACGGAGATAGCGCGGTCAGTTCAGCAGTTAAGCACTAAGCTCAGTGATTTCTACTGCAGCAATACGCTTGCCTTCTTCTGCACTTTGCTGGAACTCCACTATCTGGTCGAAGTTCATGTAGCGATAGATCTCGTCAGACATAGCGTCCAGATTTTGGGCGTACTCCATGTACTCTTCTGGTGATGGCAGTTTGCCCAGTATTGCGCCCACCGCTGCGAGTTCTGCAGAGGTGAGGTATACGTTGGCGCCATCGCCAAGTCGGTTGGGAAAGTTTCGGGTTGATGTCGATAACACCGTGGAATTGGCAGCGACACGTGCCTGGTTGCCCATGCACAAAGAGCAGCCTGGCATCTCGGTACGCGCACCAGCGGCACCGAAGATGTTGTAGTAGCCTTCCTCCATCAACAGGTGCTCATCCATGCGCGTTGGTGGCACTATCCACATACGCGTAGAAATGGTGCCTTTGTGCTGTTCCAACAGTTTTCCGGCAGCCCTGAAGTGGCCTATGTTGGTCATGCAGCTACCGATGAATACCTCGTCAACCTTGTCCCCGGCGACCGACGACAATAGGCGCGCATCGTCGGGGTCGTTCGGGCAGCAAACAACAGGCTCGGTCACTTCAGCCAAATCTATTTCAATGACTGCGGTGTATTCCGCATCGGCATCTGCTTTCAGTAGGGAAGGGTTGGCCAGCCATTCTTCCATCTTGACCGCGCGGCGCTCCAGTGTGCGTGGGTCGCCGTAACCCTCCGCGATCATCGAGCGCAACAGCACGATGTTAGAACGCAGGTACTCTGCAATCGTATCTTCGTCCAGATCGATGGTGCAGCCGGCAGCGGAACGTTCCGCTGATGCATCTGACAGCTCAAAGGCCTGCTCGACCGTCAGCCCTTTCAAGCCTTCGATTTCGAGGATGCGGCCGGAGAAAATATTCTTCTTGCCTTTCTTATCAACCGTTAGCAGGCCTTCCTTGATTGCGTAATAGGGAATGGCATGCACGAGGTCTCGCAGTGTAATACCAGGCTGCATGTCACCCTTGAAGCGAACCAGTACTGATTCGGGCATATCCAACGGCATAACGCCGGTAGCCGCGGCAAAAGCCACAAGCCCTGAGCCCGCGGGAAAAGAAATGCCCATAGGGAAGCGCGTGTGAGAGTCGCCGCCGGTGCCCACGGTGTCTGGTAACAACATGCGATTCAACCAGGAGTGAATGATGCCGTCTCCAGGGCGCAGTGATACGCCGCCTCGGGTCATGATGAAGTCGGGTAGGCTGTGCTGGGTGTCAATATCCACGGGCTTGGGGTAGGCCGCAGTGTGGCAGAAGGACTGCATGGTCAGGTCCGCGGAAAAACCCAGGCAAGCCAGATCTTTCAGTTCATCGCGAGTCATTGGCCCCGTCGTATCCTGCGAACCGACGGTCGTCATGCGTGGCTCGCAATAAGTGCCCGGACGAATGCCGTCGGTACCACATGCTCTACCAACCATTTTCTGTGCAAGCGTGTAGCCTTTACCAGTGTCTTGGGGTTGATCTGGCGTGCGAAACAGATCGGTGTCGCCAAGCCCCAGTGCTTCACGCGCTCGCGTGGTTAGCCCGCGCCCGATAATCAGGTTGATGCGACCGCCCGCGCGAACTTCATCGAGCAATACCTGCGACTTGAGTTCGAACTCTGATAGCACGTCGCCCGACTCAGACAGTATTTTGCCGTCATAGGGGCGGATTTCGATGATGTCGCCCATACCGATGTCATCGACAGGCGCTTCGAATACAAGTGCGCCGGCGTCTTCCATCGTGTTGTAAAAAATGGGTGCAACCTTGCCGCCGATGCAGATACCGCCACCTTTTTTGTTTGGTACGCCGCTGATGTCGTCGCCAAAGAACCATAGTACGGAATTGGTGGCAGACTTACGTGAGGAGCCTGTGCCGACCACATCACCAACGAAAGCCACTGGAAGGCCTTTGGCCTGGATGTCAGCTACTTGCTGCATAGGTCCAGTCACACCGTGCTCTGCCGGCTCGAGGCCATCGCGCGTCATTTTATACATCGCCAGCGCGTGCAGGGGAATGTCAGGGCGCGACCACGCATCCGGAGCGGGTGACAAGTCGTCCGTGTTGGTTTCACCGGTGACTTTAAATACCGCAACTTTAATGGATTCCGGGACGCTTTCCCGTGACGTAAACCACTCACCGTCGGCCCAGGATTGCATGACGTCTTTGGCATTCTGGTTGCCGTTAGCTGCCAGTTCGGCGACATCGTGGAAGGCATCGAACATCAGCAATGTGTGCTTGAGCTCGGTAGCCGCCAGCGCGCCCAATGCGTCATCTGACAACAGCTCTACCAGCGTGACAATATTATAACCACCGTGCATGTTACCCAGCAGTTTCACCGCTGCTGCAGCATCAATCAGGTCGCAGGGCGCTTCACTCTTGGCAATGGCAGAGAGAAACCCGGCTTTCACATAGGCCGCTTCATCCACGCCAGGCGGTATACGGGTAGACAGCAGATCGAGAAGGAATTCTGCTTCACCTGGCGGGGGGTTCTTGATGAGCTCAATCAGTGCTGCGGTCTGCTCTGCGCTTAGGGGCTTGGGGGGAATGTTCTGTTCGGCGCGTTCTGCGACGTGTTGGCGATAGGCTTCGAGCACTGTGAGACTCCTTTCAAAATGAGAGAATGGTCAATCCGCGTCAGGGTGACCTGCCGCTATAAAAGCGGGTGCAAAGTATAGCCCAGCGGGCTTTTAAGTTAAATGAATCGGCTGCCTATACTGTGCATTCACGCGGCTGATCCATTAGAATTCAACTGTATTGTCGTACCTGCCATCAGAAAGCCGTGTCTATGCTAGATCGTCCCGTCAAAACGCCCTGTATCGGCGTCTGCTCCACTGGTATCGGCGATTCCGTATGCCGCGGTTGCAAACGGTTCGCGCATGAGGTGATAGACTGGAACAGTTACTCACCCCAGCAGAAACGCGTGGTCGACGGAAGACTGTCTGGCTTTCTGTCCCAGTGCGTCAGCAACAAACTTCTGGTTACCGATGTGTCGTTGCTCAAATGGCAGCTGTCGGTGCAGCAAATAAGCCACACAACGGCTCACGATGAGTATTGCTGGGTATACAGTCTTCTCAAGGCGGGCGCCGGCCAGATTGATGATGCATCCAGTTTTGGCTTCGAAGTGCATCATGAGTATCGTGAGCTGTCGCTCAAGGCGCTGCGCGAGCTGATCGATCAGGAGTTCTTCATCCTCTCGCAGGCGCACTATGATCGCTATATCAGCGCTCCCGATCTGTTTGTCGCGGAGTAGAGCAGGGCAAGGCAAGTAACCTATGACCGATATTGCACATATTCAGGCCTTTTTGGCCTGTCCAACGCCCAGTGCATGGATAGAGGCTGCTCTGGAAAACCAGGCGCTGTTATTGGTTGATCATGCTAATTGCGAGAAAAAGGCAGCGTCGACCGCTTTGAACCTGATGTATCGGTATGTAGAGCATCCCCTTTTACTGAACAAGCTGTCGCGACTGGCCAGGGAAGAGTTGCGACACTTTGAGCAGGTGATAGCGATCATGGCAAAGCGCGAGATTGCCTATCCACAGCTGAGCGCTTCGCGCTATGCCGGTGAATTGCGCAAGGCAGTGCGCGGGAATGAACCCGACCGCCTTGTCGATACCCTGTTGGTAGGCGCTATTATTGAAGCTCGCTCGTGTGAGCGCTTTGCCGCATTGGTGCCAGTGCTGGATACGGCGCTGGCTGAGTTTTATGCATCATTGCTCAGGTCGGAGGCGCGCCATTACGCCGATTACCTGCAGTTGGCGCGGGAAATTGCGCCGGACGCAGACGTCACGTCAAGGCTGCAGATGTTGCTAGGGTTGGAGGGTGAACTGATCGAATCGCCTGATCCAGAGTTTCGCTTTCACAGCGGTGTACCGTTGTGACCGTCATGCGTGACTCCGGGGTGCTGGAAAGCAAGCTATAAAGATATAGAAACCAGTTTATAAAAATTCTATAAGCTATTGATTTATATTAAAATAATATAACTTTTCTTCGAATTCATCGATCTTCAATGCCCACCCCTTGGCGTCCCAGTCTCCCAGTACCCAGCGAGTGCCCGAGCCGGTGTCGTGGCGCTGCGGCCTGTGGGTGTGGCCATGGATCAGTCTCTCCACATTAAATCGGCGCATCTGCTCTGTCACCTCGTTGGGGGTCACATCCATGATGTCTTGTGCCTTATTGCTGCCACTTTCTTTACTGACGGTGCGCAGATGCGTCGCGATAGCCTGGCGTTCAGCCAGTGATTTGGCCAGCAGCTCTGCCTGCCACGCGGGGTCTTGAGCCATCTTTCGAAACGCCTGATAGTCAGTGTCTCCGGTACACAGGCTATCCCCGTGCATTAGCAGGGTGGGTGTTCCATAGAGATCGATAACGGTGGGGTCGGCCAACAGGCTGGCGCCCACACGCTGCGCAAAGTTGCTGCCCAGCAGGAAGTCGCGATTACCTCGCATGAGATAGAGTGCTGTACCGTTTCTGGTAAAGCGCGTGAACAGGTCAGTTATCTGGGCCGCCAGTGCGCTGTTATCGTCATCACCCAGCCAGGCCTCAAAAATGTCACCCAGAATGTAAAGCGCATCGCAGTCGCGATTAGTGTCCAGAAACTGCGCAAGTGCCGCTATAACGTGCGGCCTTGCGCTATCGAGGTGAAGGTCAGATATGAAAAGGGTGTATGACACCGCCCGCTGGGAGGCTCAGGCCTCAACAATTTCCACGGATTCAATGATAACCGGGTCCTGCGGCACATCCTGATGACCGCCACGGCTAGTGGTTGGCACCGCGCGAATCTTGTCCAGCACTTCCTCACCCTGGCTTATCTTGCCAAACACTGTGTAGCCCCAGCCCTGCATGTTTTTGCCAGTATGATTGAGGAAGTCGTTGTCTTTGACGTTAATAAAAAACTGCGCCGTGGCGGAGTGGGGGTCCATGGTTCGCGCCATCGCAATCGTGCCAAAATCATTCTTCAGGCCGTTGTCGGCCTCGTTTTCGATAGGCTCACCAGAGTCTTTCTGGCTCATATCCGCATTGAAGCCGCCACCCTGAATCATGAAGTTATCGATAACTCGATGGAACACGGTGCCATCATAAAAGCCTTCACGTGCATAGTTCAAAAAGTTTTCAACGGTTTTGGGGGCCTTGTCGGCGTCCAGTTCGAGCGTGATGTCGCCAAATGTAGTGCGAATAATGACCATGATATCTTCCCTGCGGTATGGTTCCGTTAATTCTGGTGATTGCGCTGACGGTGAGCGGACAGCAATGATACGGACTTTTGCCGTTCAGTTAAACGCCGGTTAGCGAATCTCTCGCCGATTGTGTGCATAAAGTCCCACTGCTCGTATCACGCCTATTAGCGGCGTGGATCTGTGGCTATAATACCGACCCGTTTTTGACCGCAGTTTGCCAAAACACATGGAAAAACCAGCCAGCAACAATTTTCTCGAGGCGATCGTTGCCGAGGACCTCGACAGTGGGCGAGTCACGGAGGTTATTACCCGCTTTCCGCCTGAGCCTAATGGCTATTTGCACGTGGGTCATGCCAAGTCCATCAGTGTCAACTTCGGCCTGGCAGAAACCTTTGGCGGGCGCTGTAACCTGCGCTTTGACGACACCAATCCCGAGAAAGAAAGCCAGGAGTACATCGAGTCTATCAAGGAAGATGTGCGGTGGTTGGGCTATCAGTGGGATGGCGAGGTACGCTTTGCGTCTAGCTATTTCGATCAGCTTTATGATTGGGCAGTACACCTGGTGGAGCAGGGCAATGCCTATGTCTGTGATTTGTCTGCCGATGAGGCGCGAGAGTATCGCGGGACCTTGACTGAGGCGGGAAGAAATAGCCCCTACCGCGAGCGCTCAGTGCAGGAAAACCTGGATATGCTAGCTGGAATGAAGTCAGGGGAGTTTGATGAAGGCAGTAAGGTTCTGCGTGCCAGGATTGATATGAGCGCGCCGAATATGAACATGCGCGACCCGATTCTCTATCGAATTCGCAAGGTGCCCCACCATCAGACGGGCGACACCTGGTCTATTTATCCTACCTATGACTTTGCCCATGGCCAGGAAGATGCCATCGAGGGTGTAACGCACTCTGTCTGCACGCTGGAATTTGAGGACCACAGACCATTGTACAACTGGTTTATCGAACATTTGCCTGTGCAGTCCCGACCGCACCAGTATGAGTTTGGAAGGCTGAACACCAGCTACACCGTCACCAGCAAGCGCAAGCTCAAGTCACTGGTGGATGAAGGGGCGGTTTCAGGGTGGGATGATCCGCGTATGCCTACTATAGCCGGTATGCGCAAGCGTGGCTTCACGCCCGCGTCTATTCGCCGGTTCTGTGAGATGGTGGGCACGACCCGTAGTGATGGCGTAGTGGACGTGGCGATGCTGGAGCACGCGATTCGCGATGATCTTAACGAAAATGCCCCTCGGGCTATGTGTGTCCTCAATCCGCTGACGGTAGTACTCACCGACCTTGCGGAAGATCACCTCGAACAGATCCAGGCCCCGGCGCATCCTTCGCGTGAAGACCTGGGTACGCGGACCCTGCCCATGACCCGTGAGATCGTGATTGATGCCGACGACTTTCGAGAAGAGGCCAACAAAAAATACAAGCGCCTGGTGCTGGGCAAGCGGGTGCGATTGCGAAATGCGTATGTGATTGAAGCTGACAGCGTAGAACGTGATGGCGCTGGCAATATTGTTGCGGTGCATGCCCATACGGTGCCCGGCACTCTGGGTGAGAACCCCCAGGACGGTATCAAGCCCAAAGGTGTTATCCATTGGGTGTCGGCCACACACGGCGCTCGTGCTGAAGTACGGGTGTACGATCGGCTGTTCAATGACGAAGCGCCCGACAAGGGTGGCAGCGATTTCATGGACAAGATTAACCCTGACTCGCTACAGATTGTTGTTGATGCGTTTATCGAGCCATCGCTTGCACAGGCCCTGCCCGAGCAGGGGTTCCAGTTTGAGCGCGAGGGCTATTTTGTTGCTGATCGCTATGAGTACTCCGCCGAACGGCCGGTATTCAATCGTACGATCAGTTTGCGTGACACCTGGTCGGCCAATAACCCCGGCTGATAGGCAACCAAGGAAACGAATGGCCATGAGCCTGAAACTGTACAACACGATGGCGCGCGAAAAGCAGCTCTTTGAGCCGCTGGTTCCCAATACTGTCACGATGTACGTCTGTGGACCGACTGTCTATAACCTGGCGCACATTGGTAACGCGCGCCCTGTGGTGGTGTTTGACACCCTGTTTCGCTTGCTGCAAACCCAGTTCGACTCGGTAACCTACGCACGCAATATTACTGATATCGACGACAAGATTATTGCGGCGGCTGTGCGTGACAAGCGCAGTATCGAGGCCGTGAGTGAGGAGTTTACGCTCAAGTACCGTGAGGATATGACCCAGCTCAATGCATTGCCTCCGACTCTAGAGCCGCATGCCACCCATAACATAGAGCCCATGATCGAGCTGACCCGGACGCTGATCGAGAAAGGGCACGCTTATGAGTCACAGGGGCATGTCCTTTTCGCCGTAGAGTCGATGGCGGACTACGGCAAGTTATCGAACCGCTCGCTGGATGACATGTTGGCGGGCGCGCGGGTTAAAGTGGCGGAATATAAGCGCCACCCCGGCGACTTCGTACTTTGGAAGCCATCCACCGATGACGAACCCGGCTGGGAGAGCCCGTGGGGCAGGGGACGTCCCGGTTGGCACCTGGAATGCTCTGCAATGATACGCGCGCATCTTGGCGACACTATCGATATTCATGGCGGTGGCCGCGATCTGATTTTTCCTCATCATGAAAATGAAATCGCGCAGAGTCGATGCGCACACGGCGGGGATTACGTGCGGTACTGGATGCACAACGCATACCTTGATATCGACGGCGAGAAAATGTCCAAGTCGCTGGGCAATGTGCACACGGTTCGCGACCTGCTGAAGCGCTATCGGGGAGAGGTGTTGCGATTTGCACTGCTGTCTGCGCACTATCGCTCACCGCTGAACTTTTCAGCAGATCTATTGGATCAGGCAGAGGCTACTCTGGGTTCGTTTTATAGCACGTTGCGTGATGTGGCAGACGTGCCGACCACAGCTGAAGTGGAGCTGGCCCAGGAGCCGTTTTATCGAGCACTCAGCGACGACCTTAATACACCGGGTGCGATTGCTGAAGTGCATGCGCTCGCAAAACAACTGCACAAGGCCCAGGCGGCAGATAAGCCGGCCTTGAAAGCAAGAATCCTGGCCGCTGGCAAGTTGCTGGGTATCCTGGAGTCTGATCCGGAGGCGTGGCTACAAGGCGGTATCGACGAAGCAGGTTTGAGCGCGCAGGAAATAGAGTCGTTGATCGAGCAGCGCAGTGAGGCCAAGGAAAGTAAGGACTATGCGCGGGCCGATGACATTCGTCAGGCGCTCACCGACGCAGGTATCGTGCTGGAGGACTCTCCCGATGGCACGCAGTGGCGCCGGGAGCGGTAGCACCTCTGCGGAGCCGGCCTGGGATTACCCCAGGCTCTTTTCACCCGATTGCACGGTTTGCAAAATGAGTGTGTTGATGGTCATCGGGCCTACACCGCCGGGTACGGGAGTGTAAGCAGCGACTCTATTCACCAGTGGGGCGAGTTCAATGTCCCCGACTCCGCCTGGATGATAGCCAGCGTCTACGACGACAGCACCGTCCTTGATCCATTGCGCGCGAATGAATTCCGGTTTGCCGACTGCACCAACCAGGATATCCGCCTGGGCAACGAGGTCGGGTAGATTCTGTGTACGTGAATGACAAATTGTGACGGTGGCGTTTTTTGCCAGCAGCATCATCGCCATGGGCTTGCCCAGAATAGGGCTGCGACCCACAACCACCGCATGCTTGCCTTCGATGTCGATATCGTAGGCCTCCAACGTTCGCATAATGCCCTGCGGCGTGGCGCAGCCATAGGCCGGCTCACCCATGGCCATACGTCCAAAGCCAAGGCAGGTGACGCCATCCACATCCTTGCTGAGGTCAATAGCATCAAAGCAGGCGCGTTCATCGATCTGTGCTGGCACGGGGTGCTGTAACAATATGCCGTGCACATCAGGATTTTGATTGAGTTCGTCGATTCTGGCCAGTAACTCGTCGGTGGTCGTGGAAGAGGGCATCTCTACAGCGACTGACTCCATCCCCACGCGTCGGCAGGCGTTACCCTTCATCTTCACATAGGTTGCTGAGGCGGGGTCGTCTCCCACCAAAATGGTGGCGAGAATCGGGGTTTTGCCTCCCGATCCAGCTTTCAATTGTTCTACGCGTTCCAGCATTTCCGCTTCGGTTTGCGCGGCGAGCGCTTTGCCGTCAAGCACCAGTGCAGACATCTACATTATTCCTCTGACAATCGATTGGGGGTGAGTTTGTGCATTACCAAAACTCTGGCAGACGGCATTGTCCCACGTCAGCCGCTGCGCGGGGAAGGGCGCACTATAATTATCTGTTGTATAATGCTGTTTTTGGCGTTGACGCTAACAGGGTGGGTGAGTATTATTCGCCCTCCTGAAAACGGGGTCAGTAGTTGCGCAAGCGACTAACGAAATAATCGGGGTATAGCGCAGTCTGGTCGCGCGCCTGCTTTGGGAGCAGGATGTCGGGAGTTCGAATCTCTCTACCCCGACCAACTTTCCAGCCACTTTTCGGGATGTTGGTCACCGGTTTCAGTTGTCTCAGTGGTGGCCGTAGCTCATCAGGTAGAGCACCGGATTGTGACTCCGGAGGTGGCGGGTTCGAGACCCGTCGGCCACCCCATTTATTCGATTAAAAAGTCTTCACCCATCCTCGAAGTACTGTCGCTCAAGGCCATGGTTTTGGCGTGATCGGCCATCCCTTATTTACAGCTGCCTCCCTACCATGTGAAGCATGGAAACAAGGAGGAGCAGACAATGGATATAAGACAAGCGATCATAGTGGATAATTACCGAGAGGTAAGCATCAGTCTTTGGGAGCAGCAACCGATTACCGAGTTCATTTCTGACGCTGACTACTCAAACCTGATGCTTGATCAGAGTCCACTTCCGGACACTCGCGAAGAGGTATCTGAGTCTCGCGCTCAGAGCACTGCGGAACTGATCAGCGACCTATTGATGTAGAGCCGACACAGGCTGCTGCCCATCACCATGTGATTGCTGTGCCAAGCCATGTTGCGCAGCGCACCCACTGAGTAAGCTCGATGCCTCACTGCCAAAACTGAGTGCTAGAATCATTAGAATGATTCCGTACTGGCCTGAACTGCTTTGTGTATCCACCCGTAGAACAAACAATAGGTTTTGGGTAAGATGCGCGTCTTGCGCCAGTAGCTCAGCTGGATAGAGCAATGCCCTTCTAAGGCATCGGTCGAGGGTTCGAATCCTTCCTGGCGCGCCAATTTGTATACAAACTACTGCTTGGGTAGATAAATGTTGGTGTTCAAGAGGCACTAAGGTTAGTCCGGCATTAGATCGAAGGGTTGAGTTCTTGTGCCCCTGCCAAAGATTTCAGTTCAGTTTGCTAACCCGGAGTAAAACGTGCAGTTGCTGACCACCCGCACTCGAATTGTGCTGATGATTTTCATCTGGCTGATCGCTATCGGTGCTCTGGCCCTCTACCTTGGTTCCAGCCGCGCCGAGAGACTGACCATTGCCGGCGGCCCTGCGGGTAGCGAATCGCTGGTGCTAACCTCCGCGATAGCCCAGGTCATTAATGAAGCCGATATAGGCCTGCGGATCTCCGTGTTTGAAACCGGCGGCAGCTATGAAAATTTGCGCCTGCTGGAAAATGGCCGGGTTGATCTGGCAGAGATTCAGGCCGACACCAATACGTCTGATAGCGTACTTGGATTGATGACCCTCTATAGCGATGCCTACCACCTGATTGCGAGAGACGGTACTGGCATTCACAGCTTCCCTGAACTTCAGGGACATCGGATTGCTATCCCACCGGGTTCGAGTGGTCAGTTCAAGTCGTTCTGGTTTCTCGCGGCCCATTACGGTATCAGTCCTGCCAATTTCACCGCATTGCCAATGGCAGGAGATGCGGCCAATTTTGCCATGGAAGAAGGGCAGGTTGATGCTATTTTCCGAGTGCGAGCGCCGGGCAACAGGACGATTCGAGAGCTGATCGGTGACAAGAAGTTGGTGCTGGTGCCTATCGCACAATCCGAAGCACTATCTCTGAAACAGCCCGCCATTCAGCCAGGAGTGATACCGCTGGGCTCTTATAGGGGCTCGCCAGCACTCCCGGAGACCGATCTGCCCACAGCAGTTCTCGACCGCCTCCTGGTGGGCAGGGCCGACCTCGACGACGGTCTGGTCTACAAATTCACGCGAGCGGTATACG
>CALINF010000297.1 GCA_938045215.1 uncultured Halieaceae bacterium
CAGGTTTTCGGCCTTGAACGCAATCTGCGCACCGGCGTGTTCATCCAGTAATCGACTGGTCAATATTGGTGTGCGGTGCACATGGCCAACAATCCGCGGCTGGGCGGCCCGAATATCGTCGAATATAGGTAGGTCTGGCTCAGGCATGGTGGTTGGGCGGGCTCAAGCTTGCGAGTGCGGGATTATCTCGCGTTTGCCCGCTAAATCCCACCAACGATAAAGACAATCCCGGTTGCAACCCTATTTGGCGCGCGTCAAACAGCACTGACCGCGGGCCAATGAGCCAGCATGGGCGATAGGCCGTGAATTCGCAGTTCATCGCAGCACCGCATCAGCTGCGCTGTGATATGCTCCCGCAACTCCCCCCGGCAACCACTACACCTCGCTATGGAACAACTGGAAGCGCTCTCAGAGCAGTTCGTCAACCTAGTCTGGGGAACGCCGCTGATCGTACTCTTGCTTGGCGGGGGTTTGTTCTTCGCTATCTACTCCCGAGCTCTACCCTACCGACACTTCGGCCATGCGCTGGGTATTATGCTGGGCAAGCACGATACGCCGGATCAACCCGGTGAGTTAAGCCACGCACAAGCGCTGGCCGCGGCGCTATCGGGTACCATGGGCCTGGGTAATATTTCTGGCGTGGCACTGGCGATAGTGGCAGGTGGCCCCGGCGCCGTTTTCTGGATGTGGGTATCTGCCCTTGTCGGCATCGCAACCAAGTTTTTTACCTGCTCACTGGGGGTGATGTACCGGGGTGAGGACAGCCTTGGGCAGTTGCAGGGTGGGCCCATGTATATTATTCGAGAAGCCCTGCCCCGAAGTTTCTATCCGCTTGCCATCCTCTTCTCCGTGGCCGGGCTGGTTGGCACACTACCCATCTTTCAAGCCAATCAGCTGACCGCTCTGATCAGAGAGAGCATCTTTCCCGAAGCCGATCCGCTGCTGACCAGTGTTCTGATCGGCTGTGCCATGGCATTTACCGTGGGATTGGTGATTTTTGGGGGGCTGGCTCGCGTGGCCAAAGTGGCGGTCGCCCTGCTGCCTACCATGGTTGTTGTTTATCTGGGTATGACCATTTACATGCTCGTCATTCACGCTGATCGGGTGCCGGCGGTATTTTTGTCAATCATCACTGATGCCTTTAATCCACAGGCCGTCGGTGGCGGACTGCTGGGCGTTATGCTGGTGGGTATAAGCCGAGGGGCATTTTCCAATGAAGCAGGTGTGGGCACCGAAGTGATGGCGCACGGTGCTGCGCGCACTAATGAACCAATACGTGAAGGGTTGGTTGCAATGATTGGACCTGTCGCAGACACACTGATCGTGTGTACCTGTACTGCGCTGGTAATACTGTTGGCGGGTACCTGGGAAGCTCCGGGCGGACTCTCCGGTATTACTCTTACCATCAATGCTTTCAAAGCCGACATGGGCTGGCTGGGCGTCGCGCTACTGTCTTTTGTAACACTCATCCTCAGCTCCACCACCATGTTTACCATGTGGTACTACGGAGCGAAATGCTTTGGCTTTCTATTTGGTGCTCATGTCCAGCATCATTATCGTTGGTTTTTCGTTGTCACAGTGGTGTTCGGCGCAACGGTAAGTATCGACGTGGTCTTCAACCTGGTGTCGGGTGCTTATGGGCTGATGGCTATTCCCACGATGACTGCGACTTTACTATTGTCAGGCCGAGTGAAAGCGGCTGCAAAAGACTACTTCCACAGACACCCCTACTGACCAGATCTAACCATAGTATTCAATGGTCTACGCCGTTTCGGCTCGCAACTCTCAGGCCGCGACGATCGCATCCTGCTCAGCGGCCTTGTTAATGGCACCCAGTATCCCGTTCAGCGATGCTTGCACAATATCGTGGCTACGTCCCACACCGCAGAAGCGCTCACCATCGATATTGAGCTGGATATAGCTGATTGCCTCGGCGTCCACACTCTTGCTCAGTGCGTGCTCGCTGTATTCCACCAGTACGATTTTCTTGCCCACAAAGCGCTCCATCGCATCCACAAAAGATGCCACAACACCTGAACCGCTGCCTGACAAGGAGTGAACGGTAGCGCCCTGACGCAGCTCGGCACTCAGGCTGTCAACGTGATCGGCACGACTCACCTGATAGTCGCCCAACTGCCACGTTACATCATCGGACAGATAGGTCTGTTCAAACAAAGAAAAGATCTCACTGGAGTCCACTTCCGACTCACGCTCTTCTGCGTAGGCCTGCACCGACGAGCTGAAGTCGATCTGCAACCAGCGCGGTAACTCCAGACCGTAATCGCGCTCAAGCACGTAAGCGATGCCCCCCTTACCAGATTGGCTGTTGATGCGAATAACTTCCTGATAGGAGCGGCCAATGTCCGCAGGGTCTATTGGCAGGTAAGCAACGGCCCAGGGTTCGCGGTCATCTCGCTGCGACAGGCACTTGTTAATCGCATCCTGGTGACTGCCCGAGAATGCTGTAAACACCAGCTCACCCGCATAGGGATGTCTGGGATGCAGGGGTAACTGCGTACACTCTCTGGCAGTCTGGATGATTTCATCCATGTGACCGAGCTGTAAACAGGGGTCTACACCCTGGCTATAGAGGTTCATGGCCATCGTGACAATGTCCATGTTACCTGTTCGCTCGCCATTCCCGAGCAAGGTGCCCTCTACCCGGTCCGCGCCCGCCAATACACCCAACTCCCCCGCCGCCACAGCACAGCCGCGGTCATTGTGCGTGTGCAGAGAGATCAACAAGCTATCGCGGTTGTTCACGTGATCACAGAACCACTCGATCTGGTCGGCGTAGACATTAGGCGTGCTCATCTCCACCGTGGCCGGCAGATTGATAATGACCGGCTGAGCAGGCGTAGGCTGCCAGACCGCCGTGACTGCATTGCACACCTCTACGGCAAAATCGAGTTCCGTGCCGGTAAAACTTTCAGGCGAATATTCAAACACCCATTCCGTTTCGGGGTACTTGTCGGCACAGGATTGCACCAGCTTCGCACCCTGCACGGCTATATCCACAATACCTTGACGGTCCAGGCGGAAAACCTGCTCCCGTTGCACCGTGGAAGTGGAATTGTATACATGCACAATGGCCCGTTTTGCCCCCTTGAGAGCCGCAAACGTTTTCTCTATCAATTCGGGCCGTGCCTGAGTCAGCACCTGAATCGTGACATCATCTGGTATCCGGTCCTGCTCAATCAGTTGTCGAACAAAGTCAAAATCATGGCTCGAGGCAGAGGGGAACCCCACCTCAATCTCCTTGAAACCAATTTTCAATAATTGATCCCATAACTGACTCTTCTGCACAGCCGTCATGGGCTCAATCAAAGCCTGATTGCCATCGCGCAGGTCAACACTACACCAGGTCGGGGCCTTCTCTATCACTCGATCGGGCCAGCGCCGATGACTCATGTGTATCTGTTGAAATGGCTTGTACTTGTTGTGATCGAACATATTCGCTTCCTGAACCCGCTTCCTGGGTTAAATTATAGCGGCTGTCGCGCGGTGCCGGGTTTCCCCTGCGTTGATACCTCGTGAGATCAACCAGGCCCTCGCAAGGAGCGGTAACTCCTTTGAAGGCGAGCACGCGTGGCGCATCCAGCCAGAGAGACAGTATAGTCGCTAACAGCTAGTGAAATGCTGCAAATATTCTACATAATTCCCATAAAATCGCATATATTCACTATATAAGTACTAATATGAGCTATTATTAACCAATATTAAGCATTTTGGCGCATCGATATCGCCAAAGCCGCTCACGCTGGAGAGGATAAATGAAACTGGACCGGATCGACCTCCGTATTCTGGACATCATGCAGAGCGATGGACGCATCAGTAACCTTGAGTTGTCAGAAGCCGTAGGACTATCACCAACGCCCTGCTCGCGGCGCGTCAAGCGATTACAGGACTCCGGACTAATCGACGGACATGTGACTCTACTCAACCAGTCTCGCCTGGGCCTCAAGCTGACGGCCTATATCGGGATCTCCATGGACCGTCATACGCCAGAACGCTTTGAAGCGTTCGAACAGCAAGTCATCGAATACCCAGAGGTAATGGAGTGCTCAGTCGTCACCGGCCAAAGCGCTGACTACCTACTGAAGGCCGTGCTTCCCGACATGGAATATTACGAGCGCTTCCTGCTTGGCAGACTCACCCGTATTCCCGGCGTGACCGGCGTCCACTCGAGCTTCGAATTGCGCAGAGTGGTACAGCGCACGGCGTTGCCATTAACGCATGTCTCAGAATGAGTGAGTGCTAACTACTGCCAAGCCCTGGTCAGCACCTATAAAGGTTCGGACGACAAAGACCACGGCGGAAAGTCGCCGCAACCCATGGCCTGATACTCTGTATTGTCATAAAAGTCGTCTATGCCGCCGTTATCCAGAAACAAGCGTACATACATCTCGCATAGATTCCGTGCATCACTAAGCTCGGCGTCCCCTTTAAGCCGCTGCTTGAGCGCAGCAACCGTGACACCCTCATCGCTTAGCCGCAAACCTCCGCCGGCATCTGTATCCAGCAACATCATCTGCCCTGCGCTGCTAACCCAGGAGCGCCATTGAGGTAGCTCGCCCGAACGGCCTCGAGCGGGGTCACCAGTGTAGGCAAACTGCGTCCAGTAACTGAGCATCGCCGACGACAGCTGCGCAACGCCCTGCGCATTCTTTTCATTGAAGAGGCCCGGTACCGCGCGACTGATCATGGGGCCAAACAGGAAATCCAGTTCCATCCCGTGCGGAGCCCCCAGCAGTCGTGGGTAGTCTACCAACCAGTTGCTGGGGCCTTCATCCCAATCGAAACGGTAGGCAAATACGGGAACATCCGCCCCTGACTCACGTATGACAGCGGCCACTTCATCTACCGCCATCGCTTTCCAGCGGTCACTCATATAGCGCGCTACCCGCTCATATCGCGAGGCATCACGAATGACAGGGATTGCACCAAATAGCTGATTCACATAGTTGTCATTCACTGC
>CALINF010000298.1 GCA_938045215.1 uncultured Halieaceae bacterium
CCTTGACCGCGGTATTTTCATCAACGCGCAGAAAGTCTGCGTGCATGATTCGGTTTTTAGCGGGGTGACGCTGCAGATCCTTCAGGATCGCTTTTTGCTGATTGCTGCCCACGTTAATAGTGAGTACGTGGGAGTAAAAAGCCTCGTTCTCCAGCGCTTTCTCGAAATCCTTGCGGATCAACGTGAGAGGCTGTGGATCTTCTTTACCACCGTAAATGATGGCAGGTACGAGGTCAGCAAGACGACGCAGGCGGCGGCTCGCACCTTTCCCCATGTCCTCTCGCACGTCGGCGTTTAATTCAAACTGGTCAGACATAGTCCTGACTCCTTTGATAAGTCACTGACAAACCTGCGACCGGTTCGGCAGTGGGTTCTAAAGTTACGCTGCTATGTAAACAGCGCGCTAATGGATTCCTCATTCGACACACGGCGGATTGATTCCGCCAGCAGGTCGGCAATGGTGAGTTGGCGAATTTTGCTCATTTGCTTCGCTTCGTCACTCAGGGGAATCGTATCCGTAACCACCAACTCGTCGAGTGATGAGCCACGAAGATTCTCCAGGGCGCGTCCCGACAGTACGGCATGCGTACAGTAGGCTACGACCTTTGTGGCGCCGCGCTCTTTAAGCGCGTCTGCCGCTTTACATAGTGTGCCCGCTGTGTCGACCATGTCGTCAACCAGCAAGCAGGTTCTTCCGTCTACCTCACCAATCAGGTTCATTACCTGAGCTTCGTTGGCTTGCGGTCGGCGCTTGTCGATAATCGCCAGATCTGCATCATCCAACTGCTTGGCTATCGCTCGTGCCCGCACTACGCCGCCAATATCAGGCGATACCACCATCAGGTTGTCGTAGTGACAGGCCACGATGTCGTCATTGAGCACCGGCGACCCATAAACATTGTCGACAGGACAGGCAAAGAATCCCTGAATCTGCTCTGCGTGCAAATCTACGGTTAGCACGCGATCGACACCAACGGCGACCATCATGTCTGCTACTACCTTCGACGAGATCGGGACTCGCGATGATCTCACTCGTCGATCCTGACGTGCGTAGCCGAAGTAGGGCACCACTGCAGTAATCCGTGTTGCCGACGCCCTGCGCATGGCGTCGATCATCACGATCAACTCCATCAGATTATCGTTGGTTGGTGCGCATGTCGGTTGCAGGATAAACACATCCTTGCCGCGCACATTTTCGTTAATCTCAACAGCGACTTCTCCGTCGCTGAATTTACCGACATTCGCTTTGCCAATCGTCAGGTACAACCTGCTGGCCACTTTCCTGGCCAGTTCCGGGTTGGCATTGCCCGTAAAGACCATCATTTTTGAGGACACTGTGAGGTTCCTTTGGGTCTTGTAAATTGTGCTTATCAAATACGAATAGTGCCACACACCTGTGGTGTATGGCACTGGGTCGGTTCTTTGTACCCGTCTCGACTCAGGTCGAAACGGCGCACGACTGTATGGCTGGGGTGGCAGGATTCGAACCTGCGAATGCCGGGATCAAAACCCGGTGCCTTGCCACTTGGCGACACCCCAAGAATTCTTTGGGTTAGAGCAGTAACTTATGCGTGGGAGACCGATTGACACCGCGAGCCACGTAGGCAGCCCAGACTGATGGCACTTGCGCCTCTACAGACTCTGCCTGATCTCGTGACGAAAAAGCAGCGAATACGCATGCGCCGGTCCCCGTCAACTTGGCCTCCCCAAATTTTCCCAACCAAATCAACGCGTTATCAACTTCAGGATACAAGCTCGTTACAACAGATTGGCAATCGTTCCGGGAGCCACCCCTAAAAACGGCCGCTATTGTGATTGGAGAGGTGTCTCGTGTCAATTGCGGGTCGGAAAATATTTGTCGGGTGTTTACGTGACACCCGGGGTGCAGAATCAGGAACCAGGTCTCGGGCAACTCGACGGGCGTCAATTGATCGCCGGTTCCTTCCGCCCAGGCGGTCTGTCCGGCTACGAATACGGGAACGTCCGCGCCCAGGGTGCCGCCAATGGTTTGGAGCTGCTGATTGCTTTTGCCGCATGACCAGAGCGCATTCATGGCCAATAGTGTGGTAGCTGCGTCAGAACTGCCACCGCCTAGCCCACCGCCGGTGGGAATTTGTTTATCGAGCACAATATCGACACCCTGGGAGCCGCTCTGTAGCGCTCTTGCTGCCCGCACGATCAGATTGTCGTCATGGTCGATGCCCAGGTCGGGACCTGCTAGGGAGACTGAGCCAGACTCGTTGACGGTAAATTTAATGGAGTCGCCCCAGTCGAGCAGCTGAAAAAGGGTCTGCAGGTTGTGGTAGCCGTCTGGCCTTCGCCCCGTAATGTGCAGGAACAGGTTGAGTTTAGCGGGCGCTGGCAATTCAATTGACTGGCTCATTGCACTACCGGTAAGGACCAGTCGTAGAGAAAAATTCTAACGAGGGAGTCACCTTTGGATAGTTTCAAGCGAGTAGGTAGTGTAAAGCTCCCAAAATGGTCGTAGCGAGTATAGGTGATGGTCCAGCCAGACTGGGTCAGGCTACGCAAGAGATTGTCTTCGACAGACAAAGCGTCGATGGCCAATGAAGGGTCAGGAATACCTCTTGCCCAGTAGCCGACCGTTCCCACGGGAATACCAAATTCATCGAGCGTCTCATAACTATCGGCGTCGTAGGATTGAGTTTCTCCATTGCGAGTAATGGTGACGGTTTTCCCGTCGCTGCGCAGATTGGTCGCGCCAGTGCCCAGGGGGCCGCTCAGGTTGACATAACTGGAGTCGCCCGACTGAACCCATATCATAGACGCCGACTCGGAGCGTTCGCTGGTGCGCACAGCGATTTTGCCGTCAGCCTTGAATTCATTGAGTGTGGTGAGAGTCGCACGACGATGCTCCCAGGCGGCATCGGGCACAACCGTACCGGGTTGGGTCGCGCAACCGGTCACAAATGTGATCAGTATGGCAAACGCCAGCCAATTGACTCCAGGGTTCAATGCCACGCTCTCAGGGGCTGGCCAGTAGTTCACTGATGCCCAATCGCTGCAGCGTTGCCAATAGCACCTCGTGATCCGGATCCTGTTTGAGCGCGCTCTGCCAAACAGTCATTGCAGCGTCGCTGTCGCCGATAGCCCAGAGTGCCTCCCCCAGGTGTGCCGCTACCTCGGGGTCGGGAAACTTGTCATAAGCTTGTTGAAGGTAGACGATAGCTTGTTCATATTCGCCTTTGCGAAACAGTACCCAGCCCATACTGTCCAGTATTGCCGGCTCGCCTGGCTGTAACGCCAATGCCTGTGCGATAAGTTGGTAGGCCTCGTCATACCGATCTGTTCGGTTTGCCAGGCTGTACCCCAGAGCGTTCAGCGCTGTCGCATTCTTCGGGTCTTTCGCCAGAATCTCGCGCAGGTCAGCTTCCATAGTGACCAGGTCATTTTTCTTCTCGGCGATCAGGGAGCGAGAGTAAAGCAGTGAGGTAGACGCCGGAAACTGTGCCAGCCCTTCATTGAGGATTTGTTCACTCTCGTCGAGCATCCCCAGCTGATTGAACAGCTCGGCCTCCAGAGTGAATAGCTGTTCGGCATCGTCCGGATAGCGTTTTCGTGTGACTTCAAAGTGCAGCTTACTCTGCGGCAGTTGGCCCTCCTCGATAAGGATGCGGCCAATACGATTGTTCGCACTCATGAAATCCCGGCCACCTGATACCTGTCGGTAATTGGCGATGGCATCGGGAAGTTGTTCGTCGTCTTCGGCAATGCGACCCAGATAGTAGTGCGCCTCATCTGTGCGTTCACCCAGCTCAAGCATCTGCTCCAGATAGGCCTTGGCCGCTATGTTGTCCCCCGTTTCGCGATTTATCAGTGCCAGCGAAAACAGGAGGTCTGCATCCTCCGGTGCCCTTGCAGACAAAATTTCAAACTGTCCCCGTGCTGCTTCTATGTTGCTCTGCGTCAGTAAGCGTGCATATTGCAGCCGCAGCCTATTGTCGTCGGGGTCGGCATCCAGTGCCGCTTCGATGCGCTGGAATGGTTTCTTATCACCCGCCTCCAGCAGCAACTTGGCTTCCAGGAAAACAGCCTGCGATTGATAGGGGTCTATTTCAAACAGCTGGTCGAGCTTGCCCAGCGCCTGCCTGTTCTGATCGAGCTCTTCGTGAATCAATGCCTGGGTTAGCAATAGCTGGGTGTCGTCGGG
>CALINF010000299.1 GCA_938045215.1 uncultured Halieaceae bacterium
CAAGGTGGGTACCATCGTTGCCAGCTGGGTGGTGTCGCCAGTGTTGGCGGGTAGCATATCGTTCGGCCTGTTCGTCAGTGTGCGCTATTTCATTCTCAATACCGATGACCCGTTCCATCGCGCCAAGCGTTATGTGCCTATTTATATGTGGCTCGTAGGCTTCATGATATCCATGGTAACCATACTCAAGGGCTTGAAACACATCGGGTTGGATCTTGACCTGGGGCTGGGCAGCAAATTTGCCAACGCCATTCCCGTATCATTCGTCATCGGCCTTATTGTTGCCACTGTGGGCGCGCTGCTGCTGAGGCGGGTCAAGGAATCGCATGACAACGAAAACCGCTTTGGCGACGTGGAGCGAGTGTTCGCGATACTCATGGTCTTTACTGCCTGCGCGATGGCCTTTGCGCATGGCTCAAACGACGTAGCTAATGCTGTGGGACCGCTGGCGGCGATCGTCGGTACGGTACAATCGGGTGGTGAAATAGCTGCGAAGTCAGCAATGCCGTGGTGGATATTACTCGTCGGTGCCTGCGGTATCGTAATCGGCCTTGCTACCTACGGTTGGAAGGTTATCGCGACTATCGGCAAGAAAATTACTGAGCTCACTCCATCAAGGGGCTTTGCCGCCGAACTGGGCGCGGCGTCCACCGTGGTGATCGCCTCGGCGACAGGTCTCCCCATTTCCACCACGCATACGCTTGTGGGCGCCGTACTGGGTGTAGGGTTCGCGCGAGGTATTGCGGCGCTGAATCTCGGCACAATTGGCGCGATCTTCATGTCCTGGATCATCACACTGCCGGCCGGCGCTGGCCTGTCGATCTTATTCTTCTTCCTGTTCAAGGGCATCTTCGGCTGATAGCGCACTATGCCCACCCACTCACAACAGGTGATATCGCGGCTACAGCAGCTGGTCGCGACGCCGTCGGTCAGCTCTACAGATGCCTCATGGGACCAGGGCAACCGGCATGTTATTGACCTGCTCGCGCAGTGGCTGACTGATCTTGATTTCGCGGTTGAGATTCAGGATGTCACCAGTGACGGCCGCAAGGCCAACCTGATTGCGACACGTGGCAGTGGCCCTGGCGGCCTGGTACTGGCCGGACACAGCGACACAGTCCCGTTCGATGAGGGGCGTTGGACGTCTGACCCACTCGCGCTGACTGAGCGCGATGCACGCTTGTACGGCCTGGGCAGCACTGACATGAAGGGCTTTTTCCCGCTGGCAATCGCCGCCGCGGCTCGTTTCAGGGAACAAGCGCTGCAGCAACCACTGATTATCCTTGCAACTGCTGACGAAGAGAGTTCCATGAACGGCGCACGGGCACTGGCTGCAGCTGGCAGACCGCGGGCCCGGGCAGCGATTATTGGCGAACCCACGCAGCTCACCCCGGTAAGGATGCACAAGGGCATCATGATGCAGGCCGTAAAGATTACCGGGCAGGCGGGCCACTCCTCCAACCCGGAATTGGGTAACAATGCACTGGATGCAATGCATGCTGTTATTGGCGAATTGATGACCTTTCGTGAACAGATGAAAGTACGCTACAGCAATCCGCTGTTCGAGGTGGCATTTCCAACCCTCAATCTTGGTTGTATTCATGGCGGCGACAGCCCCAACCGCATTTGCTCACGCACGGAAATGCACTTCGACGTGCGCATGACACCTGACGGCGATAACGACACGGTCCGCGCCGAGCTGCAACAGCATCTGCAGACCATTGCAGAGCAGCGCTCGATCAGCATCGAACTGGAATCACTGGTCAAACATGTACCGCCCTTCGAGGAGCCCGCCGATAGCGAGCTGGTCAGGCTCGCCGAGCGCCTGACAGGGCATTCGGCACATGCCGTTGCCTTTGCCACCGAAGCGCCCTTTCTGCAGCAACTCGGTATGGAAACAATTGTCATGGGCCCCGGCTCGATTGACCGGGCACACCAACCCGATGAGTATCTGGAACTCGACCAGATTGCCCCCTGTATCGATCTGCTGGAGCGGTGTATCGCCCACTATTGCCTGTAAACCTGTGGAAAATTGCCATTAGGTATTCAAGCGGCCATTGGGTAACCTTGATCGCCCTGACACTCAATTACTGGAAACTCACGTGACGACCGCCAGCCGGGCACACATTCGCTGGTTCAGAGATACCGCCCCCTATATCAACGCACACCGTGGCAAAACCTTTGTGCTGACCCTGGGCGGTGAAGTCGCGCGCCACGAAAACTTTGCCAACATCATCCACGACATAGCCCTGCTGAACAGCCTGGGTGTGCAGCTGGTGCTGATCCATGGCTCCAGACCACAGATCGAGGAGCGCCTGGATCACGCTGGTCTGAAAAGCACCTATCACAATGGGGTGCGTGTTACCGATGCCAACGTGATGGACCATGTGAAGGATGCGGCGGGCAGCCTGCGCGCCCAGATTGAAGCCCAATTGTCGATGGGGCTACCCAACTCGCCGATGCAGGGCTCGCAGATACGCGTGTGCTCCGGCAATTTCGTCACAGCAAAGCCACTGGGTGTGGTCGACGGTGTTGATTTTCATCTCACGGGTAAGGTCAGGCGCGTCGATGCAAAGGGTATTCGTGCACTCACGCAAGCGGGCTCTATCGTGCTGCTCTCACCACTGGGCTACTCGCCCACCGGAGAGATTTTCAATCTTTCGCTACAGGAAATCGCTGTCGAGTGCGCCGCTGGCATCGGCGCCGACAAACTCATCCTACTGTCTGACAAAGCCGGCCTGCAGGATGAGACAGGCAAGCTGATTCGAGAGTGCAGAGTTAGCGAAAACTCATTACCCGTAACCGCCGCGCCGGATCAGCTAGAGCTTCTTCAAACGGCCAGCCGAGCGTGCAGAAAAGGTGTTCAGCGATGTCACATCGTAAGCTATAGCGATGAGTGCGCACTGCTGGAAGAGCTGTTTACCCATGATGGCAGCGGTACTCTGGTTACCGAGGAGGCCTATGAGCAGTCTCGCTGGGCCAGCATCGACGACATCGGCGGCATTCTGGAATTGATCGAGCCACTGGAAGAGTCTGGCACGCTACTCAAGCGCTCGCGGGAATTGCTGGAGGCGGAGATCAGCCAGTTCCGCCTGTTAGAACGCGACGGCAGAATACTGGCGTGTGCTGCACTCTACCCCTACCCGCGAGACGGCGTAGGAGAAGTCGCCTGCATTGTGTCACACCCTGACTACCGGGGTGGGCAGCGTGGCAAGCGGCTGTTGCAGGAACTTGAAAAGGCCGCTCGTAAACAAAATCTGCAACGTGTGTTCGTCCTGACGACTCAAAC